>JALOLR010000023.1 GCA_025455885.1 Acidimicrobiales bacterium | reverse complement strand
GCCGGACGGGTCGTCAACGGGCGCGGGACAACCAGGGGGACCACTCGGCGCGGGGGGTGCCGGCCCTCAACACCAGTGCACCCACGCCTCGTGGCTCGAAGGGGCGGGCGAGCAGCGGCATGCCCGCCTCGTCGGGCGTGCGGTTCCCCTTGCGGCCGTTGCAGGTTCGACAGGCCGCGACGAGGTTCGACCAGCTGTGCTCGCCGCCGGGGCGGGATCGCGGCACGACGTGGTCGACGCTGTCGGCCCGACCGCGGCAGTAGGCGCACCGGTGACCGTCGCGGGTGAGGACCCCACGCCGCGTGACCGGGGCGACCCGGCCCCTCGGGACCCGCACGTAGGAGAGGAGGCGGATGACGTGGGGGCGGGCGACGGACACGCTCGGGGAACGCACCCGGCGCTCGTCGTCGGCTGCGACGATCTCGGCCACCCCGTCGAGGACGAGGACGACCGCCCGCTGCCAGCCCACCGTGCTCAGCGGTTCGTACGTGGCGTTCAGGACGAGGACGTGCTCACCCACAGGTTCCCCTCGGGGCGTGAGAGGGCGGACGCCCTGCTCCTTCGAGGTGACTCTAGCGGCCGGGCACGACGCGCCCCGGGGTCGGATCGGCGGCCGGGGCGGGCCGATCAGGCGTCGGTCACCCGGGGCCAGGCACGGCACCAGTGGAGGTAGGCGACGAGGTCGGCCGGGCTCGGTTCGCGTCCGTCCCCTCCGTAGGCGGTCACCAGCCGGAATCGGAGGTAGTCCGGGTCGGGGAGCGGGAGGTGGGGCGCGTGGCGCCACCAGCGAGGACGGGCCAACCGCCGGAGCTGCCCGACGGCGGTCCCCCACAACCGGGGTCGGACGGCGACGGCCCCGACCGCCCGCAACGCCCAGGTCGCCGACACGGGCGCGGGCATCGGCGGCGTCGTCGCGCTGGTCGTTCCCACGCCCCGAGCCTACGGGCCGTCAGGCGGTGGGCCCGTCCCCGGCGAGGCCCCGCCACCCCACGGCGGCCGCGCCGACGAGGGGACCGTCGGCGCCGAGGCCGGCGGGCCGCACACGGGCGCCTCGGGCGAACCCGATGCGCGCTCGACGGTCGAGCTCGTCCTGGGCCGCAGCGAAGAACGGTGCCCCGAACCCCAACGCCACCGAACCGGCCACGAGGGCCAGTCGCAGGTCGAGCAGGTTGGCCACCGACGCCACCGCCCGCCCCACCAGCATCCCGCTGCGGGCGATGACGTCGGGCGCAGCCTCCGCGGCGGGCCGCCCGGTCAACGCGGCGATGGCCGTCCCGGACGCCTCGGCCTCCAGGCATCCGCGGGCGCCGCAGGCGCAGGGACGCCCGTCGGGGACGACGATGACGTGGCCGATGTGGCCTGCGTTGCCGTCGGCACCGTCGAGCAACCTGCCGTCGAGGACGATCCCGCCGCCGACACCCGTGGAGACGACCATGGCGAGGAAGTCCCGCTCGCCGGCCGCCGCGCCCCTCCACCCCTCGCCGAGTGCCAGCGCCTTCGCGTCGTTGTCGACGTGGGTCGGCCGGGCGGTCAGCCCGGCGAGGCGCGACCGCAGCGGGAAGCCCCGCCAGGCCGGGATGTTGAGCGGGGAGACGGTCTCGCCGCCGGCGGTCATCGGACCGCCGCAGCCCACGCCGACCACGGCCACCGTGTCCGCGGAGGCCAGCAACGGAACGACGATCGCGGCCAGCGCGGCGAACAGCGCCTCGGGGTCGCCGACCGCGGGGGTGGGCCGTCGTTCACGGGCCAGCACCGTCCCGTCGGCGGCCACGAGGCCGGCGGCGAGCTTGGTCCCCCCGATGTCGACAGCCAGGCAGACGCCGCTCGCCGGGGGCTGCACCACGTCGCTCACCGGGGCGACGCTAGCGAGGGCGGCCCGACCGCACCGATCCGACCTCGTCGGCCTAGCCTGACCGGGCCGGTGGCGTGGGCCGCGGGCGTCCCCCCTCCCCGTCCACTCGCCGGATCCGCCGAGAGGAGCCCGTCTTGGTCACGCAGGAAGAAGGCGTGCGCACCGCGACCTTCCCGGCGCTGTTCGGCGCCATCACCGACTCGGTGCAGCGGGCCATCCAGGGCAAGCCCGATGTCGTCGAGCTCGCCGTGCTGTGCCTGGTCGCCGAGGGACACCTGCTCCTCGAGGACGTGCCCGGCGTCGGCAAGACCACGCTGGCCAAGGCCCTCGCGGCGTCGATCGACTGCAGCTTCGGGCGCATCCAGTTCACGCCCGACCTGTTGCCCTCCGACGTGGTCGGCGTGACCGTGTGGAACCGATCGAGCGGGGAGTTCGTCTTCCGCCCCGGGGCCGTGTTCTCGTCGATCGTGCTCGGCGACGAGCTCAACCGGGCGTCGCCCAAGACCCAGTCCGCCCTCCTCGAGGCGATGGCCGAGAACCAGGTCACCGTCGATTCGACGACGTACCCGCTCGGGCCGCCGTTCATGGTCATCGCCACCCAGAACCCGATCGAGCACGAAGGCACCTACCCCCTGCCCGAGAGCCAGCTCGACCGCTTCCTGCTGCAGGCCAGCATCGGCTACCCGAGCCGGGCGGCCGAGCTCCAGGTCCTCGAGACGCACGGTGACGCCACCCCCCTGGCCCGGCTGAGCCCGGTCGCGACGGCGGCCGACGTGCAGGGCCTCATCGCCGCCACGCGCACCGTCCACGCCTCCGATGCCATCAAGGGCTACCTCGTCGACGTGGCCGAGGCGACCCGCCACCACCCGCTCCTCGAGCTCGGGATGTCCCCCCGGGCGACGCTCTCGCTGCTGCGGGTGTCGCGGGCCCGCGCCGCCGCGCAGGGCCGCGGGTTCGTCGTCCCCGACGACGTGAAGGCCCTCGCCGAGCCCGCCCTCGTGCACCGCCTGGCGGTGACGCCCGACGCCCAGCTCCAGGGCGTCACGGCGGCCGACGCCCTCCGAGAGGCGATGGCCACGGTCCCCGTCCCGACCGCTGGCTGAGGCCGTGCTCACCCGTCGGGGCTGGCTCACCGGGGCCGGCGCAGCCGCGCTGTTGATCGGCGGGCGGGTCCTCGGGTTCGTCGAGGGCTACGTGGCGGGCAGCGTGCTCGCCGCACTGCTGGTGGTGTCAGTGGTCTGGCTGGCCGTGACCCGGCTGTCCGTGGAGGTGAGCCGCGAACTGCACCCCGAGCGCGTGCACGCCGGCAACCCCTCGCGGATCGACCTCCTGGTCACGAACCGGGGCACCCGGCCGTCGCCCCTGCTCACCCTGCGCGACCGGGTGTCCGGTACCCGTGGGGCCCTGCTGGTCGTGAACCCGTTGGCCAGCGGCGCCACGGCCCGCGCCGCGTACCGGTTCCCGACCGAACGGCGGGGGGTGGTCGCCATCGGACCGCTCGAGGTCGAGGTGGCCGACCCGCTCGGGCTGTCGCGGCTCGTCCTCCCGGCGACCGGGGTCTCCGAACTCATCGTCTACCCGCTCGTCGAGCACGTCCCGGCGATCCCGCTCAGCTCGGGCAACGACCCCATGGCGGGGGCCGAGCACCCGAACGCGCTCGGACGCAGCGGCGAGGACTTCTACGCGCTGCGGCCCTACGTCATCGGCGACGACCTGCGTCGGGTCCACTGGCCGTCGACGGCCCGCAACGACGACCTCCTCATCCGCCAGGACGAGCTGCCCTGGCAGGGGAGGGCGACCCTGCTCCTCGACGTCCGGGCGTCGCGCCACGACGCCGAGACCCTCGAGCGGGCGGTCTCGGCCGCCGCCAGCCTCGTGGTCGCCGGCGCCCGTCGCCAGGACCTCCTGCGCCTCGTCACCACCGCCGGCGCCGACTCGGGGTTCGCCGCCGGGCACGGTCACGCCGAGACCCTCCTCGAGCACCTCGCGTGCATCCCCTCCACCGACGACTCGGCCTTCGGCCGAGCCGTCGACGCCCTGGGTGCGGGGGCGACCGGCGGGGCGCTGGTGGTGATCGGCGGAGGGCTCACCGACGACGACCGGGACCGCCTGCAACGCCTCGGTCGGCGCTACGGCTCGTTCAGGGTCGTGTCGTTCACCGGCGAGGCCCACACCACGACGACCGGTGTCACCGGCGGCACCGACGGGTGGAACATCGAGGTGCCGCCCGGCACCCCGTTCCCGAGGGCGTGGACGACCGCGTTGGCGATGTCGGCCCGGCGCAACCCGGCAACGGTCGGGAGGGCGGCGCCGTGACGGTCACCGCTCCCCCACCCGGACCGCCGGCGGCACGACCGCCGACCCCCGACCTCACACCCCCCGCCGAGGCGCGGGCCGAGCAGTTCGGGGGCACCCGTCCACCGCGGCGACGTCGCTCGCCGTCCGACCGGCCCCCACACCTGCTCCACGCCGAGGTGGCGTTGGCCGGGCTCACCTTCACGGCGATCTACGGGTTCTCGAGGATCTTCGAGACCCTCGGCTTCCTCTGGCCCCTGCTCACGCTGGCCGCCGGTGTCCACCTCGCCACCGCGCTGCTGCGTCGACGGGGCGTGGGGGTGGCGCTGTCGTTCCTCGCCGTCGCCGGCGGCTGGGCGCTCGCCGCCACCTGGCTGTTCTTCCGCGAGACGACGTTCGCGCTGCTCCCCACCCCGTCGACGCTCGACGCGGTCACTGCCGAGGCGGACCGGTCGTGGACGGCGTTCCGCGAGCTCGTGGCGCCGGCCCCGGCGCTCACCGGGTTCGTGCTCGCTGGCGCAGTGGCCGTCGGGGTGGGGGCGTTCCTCGCCGACTGGGCGGCGTTCCGGATGTGGTCCACCCGCGACGCCCTCGTCCCGTCGCTCACCCTCTTCGTGTTCGCCACCCTCCTGGCCAGCGAGCGGCAGCGGATCCCGAGCGTGGTCCTCTACGTGGCGGCCTGCCTGGTGTTCGTCCTCGTGCACCGGGTGGCCCGGCTCGAGCGCAGCAGCGGATGGGTCACGTCGGCCCGGGCGGCCGGCGGTTCGGCGCTCCTGCGGGTGGGGCTGGCGCTCGGCGTGGTGGCGCTCCTGGTCGGGGCCGTCGTCGGCCCGCGCCTCCCCGGGGTCGACGAGACGGCCATCGTCGACTGGCGGGGCGGCGAGGACGACTCGGGGCGGGTCACGGTGAGCCCGCTCGTCGACATCCGCAGCCGCCTCGTCGAGCGCAGCGACACCGAGGTGTTCCAGGTCCGGAGCGAGGCGCCGTCGTACTGGCGGATGACCGCGCTCGACGACTTCGACGGGAGCATCTGGCGTTCCGACGGCTCCTACCAGCAGATCGCCGGACCCCTGCCGACCGACATGCGCTTTCCCAGCCGGTCCACCGAGGTGCTCGACCAGGAGTTCCTGATCCAGAACCTGTCGACGCTGTGGTTGCCGGCAGCCTTCCAGCCCCTCGCCGTGGACTCGTCGGTCCCGATCCGCTACCAGGAGGAGACGTCGACGCTCATCGTCGACCCCGAGGCATCCAGCGCCGACGGGGCGTCGTACTCGGTGCGCTCGGCGATCATCGACCTGAGCCCCGAGCAGCTCCGCTCCGCCGACCCGACCGTCACCCCTGACCTGGCCCCGATGGTCGAGCTCCCGTCGGACTTCAGCGACTCGGTCCGTGACCTCGCCCGTGAGGTCGTCGCCGGCGCCGACACGGCGTACGACCAGGCGTTGGCCCTGCAGGGCTTCTTCCGCGACACGGGCGGTTTCGTCTACGACCTCGACATCGACTCCGGGCACGGCGAGGACGCCATCGAGTCGTTCCTCGAGACCCGACGGGGGTACTGCGAGCAGTTCGCCGGCACGTTCGCGGCCATGGCCCGCTCGATCGGGCTCCCCGCCCGGGTGGCGGTCGGCTTCACCTGGGGTGACCCCGACCCCGAGGATCCCGAGGTCTTCCAGGTCCGGGGTCGCAACGCGCACGCCTGGCCGGAGGTGCACCTCGGCGCCTACGGGTGGGTGGCCTTCGAGCCCACGCCCGGGCGGGGTTCGCCGACCGGCGAGAGCTACACCGGCGAGCGCCCCTCGCAGGAGTCGGGGCCGTCGGGAGCCGAGGCGTCACCGTCGACGACCGAGGCCGCTCCCACGACCACCGCACCCTCCGACCCCGACCAGCCCGCCGACGAACAGGCGTCGGAGCTGCTCGACAGCTCCGGCGGCGGGGCCCTCCCGGGCGGCGGCGGAGGGACCTGGATCACCACGGCGGCGGCGGGGGCCGTCCTGCTGGCGGTCGCAGCCGCCGGCTACGGCGCCCTGGTCACCGGGACCCGCACCCGCCGCCGGCACCGACGCCGGCGGGCGGCAGCAGGGTCGCCTCCCGCCGAGGTGGCCGTGGCGTGGTCCGACGCCGGTGAACGCCTCGGTCTCCTCCGGCTGGCGCCCCGGCCCGACGAGACCCACGCCGAGGTCGCGACCCGCGTCGGGGCGGCACTCCCCGAACAGGCGTCGGCCGTGCGCGACCTGGCCGGCGCCGCCGACCTGGCGGCCTACGGGCCCGGCGGCCTCGATGCGGCCACCGCCGTCCGGGCGCGGGCCGACGCCGACGCGCTCATCGACGCCGTGGTGGCGAGGGTCCCGTGGTGGCGCCGCCTGCTGGTCGCGCTCGACCCGAGGTCGCTGCGCAGGTCCGGCGACCACACCCGTCACCGGGTCGACCGGCCACACGACTGACCGAGCAGGACGGGGACCGCCGCCGCCGTGAGGCCGTACGGACCACGCCCGGTCGACGAGCGGTCCCGCCCGGGGGTGGGTCGACGCGATCGGCGACGGGCACCACGCCCGTCACCCCGCGGCCGTGGCTACTCGTCGTCGCGCTTCATCCGGTCCTTGAGACGCGAGCTGGTGTTGCCCAGCGCGTCGCGCAGACCGGCGGCCTTCATCGACTGGGTCATCTGCTGCATCCCGGCCTTGCCCAGGCGACGGGCGTTGCGCTCGGCGGCCAGGGCCGAGACGAGCATCACGACGAACCCTGCGAACGACAACAGGAAGTGCGTCCCGAGCGCCAGGATCATCCCGACCAGGCCGACGACGAACCCGAGGAACGACCACTTCAGGTTGCGGTAGGCGTGGGTGTAGACGGTGGTGTCGGCGATGTCACGGGCGAGCGCGGGGTCGGACTGGTAGAGCTGCTGCTCGATCTCGCTGAGGATTCGCTGTTCGTCCTCGGATAGCGGCACCTGTCCACCCCTTCACTACTGGCTCTCGGTCCGGTGTCGGAGCGACAGGCCGTGTCCCGTCCACCGGTTCGATCCCTGGTAATCCATCTTCCCACCAATCGTCGTGTTCCACAACGCAGGCGGCCGAATTCGAGATGGACGGCATCCGACGCCCGGATGACGTCCGGGCCGATCAGATCGGGTCGTCGGCCGCGGGACCCCACTGCCTTCGGTGGCGACCCTTGACGTCGAGACCATCGGTCCCGACCGTCGCCGCCGGACCGATGGCGTCGGCGCCGAAGCGCTCGCGGATCTCGTCGACGGTCCGACTGGCGCCGGCCCACCCCTGTCGGCCGTCGGCGTCGTCGAGGGTCAGCTGGCGGACGCCGCCCTCGGTGAGCCCGCTGACCGAGACCCCGAGGAGGCGGACCCCCTGGCTGGTGTCGACCTCCTCGAGCAGCTCCCGGACCGACCGCAGCACCGCCGGGCCCTCGTCGAGGGGGGCCGTGCTGGTCACCGAGCGGGTGATGGTCCGGAAGTCGCCGAATCGAACCTTGAGGGTGACGGTGCGACCGGCGAGGCGGTGGCGTCGCAACCGGGCGGCGACAGCGTCGCTGAGGCCGGTGAGCTCCCGGGCGACGTCGGCGCGTCGGTGCAGGTCACGGGCGTAGGTCTGCTCGTGGCCGACCGACTTCGGGCGCCGGGCCGGTACCACCGGCCGGGGATCGCGACCGTTGGCCAGGTCGTGCAGGTGGCGGCCCTGGGCACGCCCGAGGGCCGCCACGACGACCTCGACGTCGAGGCGGGCGAGGTCGCCCACGGAGGTGACGCCGAGCCGCTCCATCCGGGTGAGGGTGGCGGGGCCGACCCCCCACAACGCCGACACCGGCAACGGGTGCAGGAACTCGAGCGTCTCGTCACCGGGAACGACCCGGACCCCCGCGCCCGGCAACGGTCCGGACTCGGAGGCCCGCGGCTTGGCCGCCTGGGAGGCCAGCTTGGCCACGAACTTGGTCGTGGCGACCCCCGCGGAGCAGGTGAGCCCCTCCTCGACCAGCACGCGCCTGCGGAGGTGCTCGGCGATGGCCGGCGCGGGGCCCATGCGCCGCTCGGACCCCTCGACGTCGAGGAAGGCCTCGTCGAGGGAGAGCGGCTCCACGAGCGGGGTCACGTCGGCGAAGATCCCCATCACGCGGCCGCTCACCTCGGCGTAGCGGTCGTGACGACCGGCGACGAACACCGCATGCGGACACCGTCGCCGGGCCTGCGAGGAGGGCATCGCCGAGTGGATCCCGAACGCCCTGGCCTCGTACGACGCCGCCGCCACCACGCCACGGGGGCCGTCCCCGCCGACGACGACGGGCCGCCCCCGCAGCTCGGGCCGGTCGAGGCGCTCCACGGCGACGAAGAAGGCGTCCATGTCGACGTGGATGATCGTCGGGTGGTCCCGGTGGCTCACAGCCGGGTGACCTCCAACGCGCCCGTCCGGCCGAGCACCCGGTAGCCGTAGCTGCGCCGACCGGGCCACGGCGCGGCGAGCCACTCGTGGAGCGGGTCGGCGACCCAGGGAGGGCCGCCCTCGAGGTGGTGGGCGCACCGCGGCGCCGGCACCCATCGGACGTCGTCGACGATCCCGTCGGGGTCGTCGACGGTGAGCACGCCCTCCCAGGCCACCGCCCGGTAGGCCTCGACGCGGAGCCTCCAGCCCATGTCGGGGGCCTCGGCCTCGATCTCGTAGAGCAAGGGGCTCCACTCCCGCACGACGAGCCCGGTCTCCTCCGCGACCTCACGGGTGAGGCCCTCGACCACGGTCTCACCCGGGTCGACGACCCCGCCGGGAGGGCTCCAGTCGACACGGCCGTCACCGCGACGGTTGCGCACCAGCAACAGGCCGTCGGGGCCCTCGATGACCGCCCCGGCCACCAACCAGTCGCGCATGGTCACAGCATGGCGCGTCCCGGCCCGCCCCGGGCGGGAACCGGCGGGGCCGCCGCCGCTCCCGGACTCAGGGGGCGGGGGCCCCGGCGCCCGGCGGGCTCTCCCGGGTCACCGAGACGGGCGGGAGAAGGGACACCTCGGGGTCGATCGGTGACTCGACGGCACCCGGACGGGTGGTCGGTGCGGGGGCCGTGGGCGCCTCGTCGTCGCGCTGGACGACGAGGACGATCCCGACGACCGCCACGACGGCCACGGCCGCACCGATCACCGGAACGGCGAGACGACGACGCAGCGAGCGATGCAGCTCCTCGACGGCCGGGGAGGGCTCCTCCATGAGCCCGACGAGGCGGGACTCGACGTCGGGCTCGGCGAGGCGCAGCGCCCGCGCCAGCACGACGACGTCCGGACGGCGCAGCACGAGGGGTGTACCCGGCTCGGCGTTGCGGAGGGCGTACACCAGCGACAGGTAGGCCGCCAGCACCTCGTCGGGCGCGGGGGCCTCGGGGTCGAGGGCTGCGGAACGCTCGGCGACGAGGAGCTCACCGCGGTCGAGGTCGACGACGACCTCGTGGCGGTCGGGGAGCAGGTCGTCGGGCCGCAGACCGTACGCGACGACGACCGCCTCGAGCCGGTCCTGGTCGATCGTCGCATCCCCGGCCTCGATCGCCGCGAGCTCGCTGGCGGTGAACCGCGAGCCCTCGGCGATCTGGGCCACCGTCCGCGAGGAGCCCCGGCGCTCGGCGGCGAGGAGCTCGCCCAGTCGGCTCGGCGGCAGGACCGCCAGGGTGGCGCGAGTCATGGCCGTCCCATCGGCCGCTCGGCACCCCGCCTTGAACGACGCGGGGTCACGAGCCCGTCCCGCCCGGCTCGTCGACAGGTCGGTTGCGGTGCAACAGGCGGTCTCGGATCGCCCACCACGTCACCAGCACCAACGCCTCGACGACGATCCGTCCCGACATCTTCGAGGTGCCCCGCACGCGATCGGTGAAGCTGATCGGCACCTCGACGATCCGCCCGCCGCGACGGGCCACGCCGTAGGCCATCTCGATCTGGAACCCGTAGCCGTCGGCGGTGACCCGGTCGAGGTCGAACCGGGCGAGCATCGACGAGGCGTAGCACCGGAACCCGGCCGTGGCGTCGCGGACCTGGAGTCCGAGCAGGAGCGAGGCGTACCGGTTCCCGCCCCTGCTCAAGTACTCCCGGTACTTCGGCCACTCCGGGATGCTCCCGCCGGGGACGTAGCGCGACCCGATGGCCAGGTCGGCGCCGTTCTCGACGGCGCTGATCAGCGAGGGCAGCGCCGCCGGGTCGTGGGAGAGGTCGGAGTCCATCTCGATCAGCGCGTCGTACCCCTGGGCGAGGCCCTGTGCGAAGCCGGCCCGGTAGGCCGATCCCAGGCCCTGCTTGCCCGCCCGCCGCAGAACGGACAGTCCGCCTCCGTGGCGGGTCGCCCAGTCCTCGGCCAGTGCAGCCGTGCCGTCGGGGCTGGCGTCGTCGACCACGAGCACGTCGGCCTCCGGAACGGCCTCACGGACGCGGTCGAGGACCTCGACGATGTTCTCCGCCTCGTTGTAGGTCGGCAGGACGACGAGCGGCTTCACGCCGCCATCGTACGACCCGCGCCCCGGCGAGCGAGGACGGCCCGGGCGACGTGGCTCGGTACCATGAGCCGGATGAGCGACAGCGACGGGCCCGACGCGTCGGCCGACGGAGGGACGGCCCCGTCGGCGGCGCCCACCGCCCTGCCGTCGGTGGGCGCCCGCGTGCTCGCGTTCGTCGCCATCGTCCTCGCCGGGGCGGCGGGCGCCTTCATCGGCTACGGCGTCGCCCAACTGCAGTGCACCGGCGACGACTGCGCGGCGATCACCGGGCTCGGCGGGCTCTTCGGGGCGGTCGTGGCCGCCGGGGGGACGGCGGTCGTGGCCGTGCTGACCCTGCGGGCCATGGGCGAGTGGCACACCATCCAGGCCCGCGGGGGCCCGGGTCCCGGCCTGGACGAGAAGGGCCGTCGCCGGCCCCCGACCGCCCCGTCGGGACCACCCCCGCGGGTGCGCTGAGTGACCGACCCCGGAGAGCACCCGGACACCGCGGCGCTGCTGACGCTCGCCGTCGACGTGGCCGCGGAGGCGGCCGCGCTCCTCGTCGAGGTGCTCCCCGGTCCCCGGACCGTCGAGACCAAGTCCACCAGCACCGACATGGTCACCGAGATGGACCGCGCCGCCGAGCGTCTGATCGTCGACCGGCTGCTCGCCGTCCGCCCCGACGACGGGATCATCGGCGAGGAGGGCGCCGAGCGACGGGGGACGTCGGGGATCGAGTGGGTGATCGACCCGATCGACGGGACGACGAACTACCTCTACCGCTTCCCCGGGTTCGCGGTCTCGATCGCGGCGCGGACGGCCACGGGCGCCGTGGTGGGGGTGGTCCACGACCCGCTGCACGGCGAGGTGTTCACCGCACGCCGCGGGCTGGGTGCGCGCCGCAACGGCGAGCCCCTCACGGTGTCGACCGAGACGGTGCTCCAGCACGCGCTCGTCGCGACGGGCTTCGGGTACGACCCGGTGCGTCGCGCCCACCAGGCCGACGTCCTTCGAGAGCTCGTCCCCCGCATCCGTGACGTGCGGCGGATGGGCGCTGCGTCGGTCGACCTGTGCTCGGTGGCGTGTGGCCGGGTCGACGCGTACTTCGAGAAGGGTCTGGCCCCCTGGGACCACGCCGCCGGAGCCCTGATCGCGTCCGAGGCGGGGGCGCGTGTCGGCGACCTCGACGGCGGGCCGCTCGACGGCGACTTCTGCCTCGCCGCGCCCCCGGCGCTCTTCGAGCCGCTCCGTGAGCTGCTCGCCGGTCTCGGCGCTGCCGACGTCTGAACCCCTCGCCCGCCGGCTGCGCCGGTAGGTGAGCCGGCGAATCCTGCGCCGATGCGCGGATCTCGCGGACGGATCGGGCACGATAGGGGTGTCATGGGCACCCGGATCCTCACGGTCGAAGACGACGAGCGGATCCGCACCGCCGTGAAGATGGCGCTCGAGGACGAGGGTTGGGTCGTCGAGGAGGCCGACACCGGCGAGGAAGCGCTGCAGTCGTTCACCCGCGATCCGAGCGACGTCGTCCTGATCGACATCATGCTGCCGGGGATCGACGGCTTCGACGTGTGCCGGTCGATCCGCAGGGTGAGCGACGTCCCCATCGTGATGGTCACCGCCCGGGCCGACACCCACGACGTGGTGGCCGGCCTCGAGGCCGGTGCCGACGACTACCTCACCAAACCGTTCGCGCCGAAGGAGCTGTCGGCGCGCATCCGGGCGCTGCTGCGGCGGGCCCGATCCGCCGACCCGACGGCCACGCACCTGCGCTTCGGCGACCTCGAGATCGTGCCGGACGAGGGTGTCGTGCTGCGCGGCGGCCAGGAGGTCCACCTCACCAAGACCGAGTTCCGCCTCCTCGTGGAGCTGGCCTCGAGCCCCGGCCGGGTCTTCAGCCGGGAGGTCCTGCTCGAGCGGGTCTGGGGCTACGGGTACTTCGGGGACGGCCGCCTCGTCGACGTGCACGTGCGCCGGCTGCGCATGAAGGTCGAGGTCGACCCGGCCAACCCGCGCCACGTGATGACCGTCCGGGGGCTCGGCTACAAGCTCCAGCCGTAGGCTCCTCCCCGGTGACCACCACGTCGAACGTCCAGGCCCGCGCCGTCACCGCGGAGGTGCGACCGGGGACGGCCGCGACCGTCCCCCTCCCCACCGGGCGCCGCCGACGCCGCTGGGGGCACCTGGGGCTCCGCACGCGGCTGACCCTGACCTTCGCGTTGGGAGCGCTGGGCCTCTCCGCCGTCCTGTCCGTCGTGACGTTCGGGCTGACCAGGGAGAACCTCCTCTCCCAGCGTGAGGACAGCGCCGTGTCCCAGGCGATCTCGAACGCCGAGCGGCTGAACAACCGTCTCGACGCCGAACTCGACGCATCGGACACCCAGCAGGTCCTGACCGCCCTTCCCACTCCGGAGGGCGCGCTCCCGGTCATGCTCTACGGGGGCGAGTGGTACGCCAGCGACCCCGGCGAGTTCGGAAGGGACGACATCCCCGTCGAGCTGCGCGAGACGGTCGGGGCGGGCGAGGCGGCCCGGATGCGCATCAGCTACCAGGGGAGCCCCTACCTGGTGGTGGGGATCCCCGTGCCACAGCTCGAGGCCCAGTACTTCGAGGGCGTGTCGCTCATGGACCTCCGCGACACGCTCGAGGGCCTGGCCATCTCGCTGCTCGGCGCCGCCACGATCACCACCGTCGCCGGTGGTCTGCTCGGGTTCTGGGCCAGTCGCCGGGTGTTCACGCCGCTCCTCGACGTCGGCGTGGCCGCCGAGGCCATCGCCGGCGGGCGGCTCGACACCCGCCTCCCCACCGGCAACGACCCCGACCTCGACCTCATCGCCGTGCCCTTCAACGAGATGGCCGGGGCGCTCGAGGACCGCCTCGAACGCGATGCCCGGTTCGCCTCGGAGGTCAGCCACGAGCTGCGCTCGCCGCTCATGACCCTCGCGGCGACGGTGGAGGTCCTGGAGAACTCCCACGACGAGCTGCCCGAGCGGGCCCAGACCGCGCTGGTGCTCCTCTCCGCCGACGTGGACCGCCTCCAACAGCTCGTCGAGGACCTGCTCGAGATCTCCCGGTTCGACGTCGGGGCGATCAAGTTGCACCTCGAGGAGGTCGTCGCCGTCGAGATGGTGATCCAGGCCGTGAGCGTCCTCGCCGGGGGCGGTGTACCGGTCCGCTACGAACCGGAGGTGGGCGACGCCATCGTGCGGGTCGACAAGCGCCGGTTCGGCCAGGTGATCGCGAACCTCCTCGACAACGCCGAGAAGTACGCGGGCGGGGCGACCTCGGTGAACCTCTCCACGGAGGACGGGCGTCTTCTCATCGCGGTCGAGGACCGGGGACCCGGCGTCGCCCCCGAAGACCGTCCGATCATCTTCGGGCGCTTCTCGCGCGGCAGCGGGAGCGGCAACCGGTCGACGGACAGCGGCGTCGGCCTCGGCCTGGCCCTGGTCGACGAGCACGTCCGCCTGCACGGCGGGAGGGTGTGGGTCGAGGACCGCGTCGACGGCCAGCCCGGCGCCCGCTTCGTGGTCGAACTACCGCTCATCGAGCCGATCCCCACCGTGGACGACAAGGAGACGGGATGAGCACGGTCCGGCGCGGGAGGAGGCGTCCGAGGGTGCTGCTCCTCGCGACGGCGGTCGCGGTGGCGACCCTCGTCGGCGCGTGCGGCGTCACGCCCGAGGACAGCCCCCGCAACATCCAGGAGGGACGGCTCCCCGACTCCCTGAAGACCACCTCGACGACGCCCTGACACCTGGGCCACGAGGTGGTCAGCCCGCGAAGAACACCTCGGCGACACCGTGGTACAGCGCCGGATCCACCGTCTTCAGCGTGCCGACCGCCTCGGTGAGGGGCACCTGGACGATCTCCCCTCCCTGGAGGGCGACCATCTGACCGAAGGCCCGGTCGTGCACGGCGTCGATCGCCGCCACGCCGAAGCGGGTGGCCAGCACCCGGTCGAAAGCGGTCGGTGTGCCGCCGCGCTGGACGTGCCCGAGGATGGTCTGACGGGTCTCGAAACCGGTGCGCTCCTCGATGGCCTCGGCGAGGCGGTTGGCGATGCCGCCGAGGCGGACGTGGCCGAACTGGTCGAGCTCGCCCGACTGGAGCTCCATGGTGCCCTCGGCCGGCACGGCGCCCTCGGCGACGACCACGATCGACGCGTAGTTGCCCTTCTCGTGGCGCCGCTGCAGGGCCTCGCACACGGCGTCGATGTCGAAGGGCTCCTCGGGGATGAGGATCATCGTGGCGCCACCGGCGATGCCCGCCCACGTGGCGATGTGGCCGGCGTGGCGGCCCATGACCTCCACGACCATCACCCGGTGGTGCGACTCGGCCGTGGTGTGGAGCCGGTCGATGGCGTCGACGGCGATCTGCACGGCGGTGTCGAAGCCGAAGGTCAACTCGGTGCCCGAGAGGTCGTTGTCGATCGTCTTGGGCACCCCGACGACGTGGACCCCGAGCTCGTAGAGCTTCTCGGCGACCCCGAGCGTGTCCTCGCCCCCGATGGCCACCAGCGCGTCGATGCCGAGGCGGGCGAGGGACTCCTGACAGGCCTCGACGCCCCCGTCGATCTTGAAGGGGTTGGTCCGCGACGAGCCGAGCACGGTGCCCCCGCGAGGGAGGGTCCCCCGGAACGCCTCGACGTCGAGCGGTCGGATCGCACCGTCGATCACGCCCCGCCACCCGTCGAGGAAGCCGACGAGCTCGTCGCCGTAGTGGCGCTCTCCCTTGCGCACGATCGCGCGCATCACCGCGTTCAACCCGGGGCAGTCGCCGCCGCCGGTCAGCATCGCCACTCGCATCAAGCTCTCGCTTTCGTCGCTCGACCGGCCGGTCGCCGGTTGTTGACCCTATCCACGGCTGCCACGCTCATCCCGCTCCCCCGGGCGACGGACGCGCCACGGCGACCGGGCAGGGGGTCCCGGTCGCCGCGGCAAGGCCCGAACCGGGGAGGGGACCCCGGTCGGCCTGATGGGGATCACGCCGCCCTCAGGGGCTCACCGACGGGTGGCTGAGCCTCGACCTCAACGCCCTGAGCTCGCGAAACCGGGTGTCGACGATGCGGGCCAACGCCGCCGCCTGCCTCCGTTCCCGAGCCCGGAACGCCTGACCGTCGCGCCCGAGGACCAATGCCAGACCGGCCGACGGCAGAGGGGACCAGGCCACGTCGCCGGGGCCCGCGGAGCCGCCGGCGAGTCGGGCCGAGCTCTGGCTCCCGGCCACGAAGGCCGCCAACCACCCTGCCGACGGCACCTCGCCGTCACCGATGACGATCCGCTCGCCGTCGAGGTCGATGATCGCACCCCAGGCGGCACCGACCGTGCGGATGGCGTGGGAGCACAGCTCCTCGATGGCCGCCTCGGGCGTCGGTGCGCCGACCAGGATCGCCGCCGTCTCCAGGGCGTCGAGCCGGGGATCGTGCAGCGCCTGGATCGCGGGCCGGATGTCCTCGACGTCGACCCCGTCGACCTCCTGGATCTCGGCGATCAGGAGCTCGACGAGCTCTGGCCCGGGGAGCTCGACGACGAGCTCGTCGATCGCCCGATCCGCCCCCCGCTCGAGGATGTCGATCCCGACGACGTCGCCCCCGACCGCACCGATGCGGCTCGTGAGCGCCCCCAGGGCACCGGGCCGGTCCGGCATCCAGACCCGGATGATGTAGGTCGTCGTCATGGAGGTCACCGTAGGACCGCCGGGTGAACACCGTGTTTCCGGGTCGCAACGAACGCGCGAAGCATCGCTGCCCCGAGGGGCGGGCGGTCAGCCGTCGAGACGGGTGAGTGCCCGCCGCAGGTTGCGGATCGCCTGGAGGGTTCGCTGCTCGTTCTCGATCAGCGCGAACCGCACGTGACCGTCACCCCCGTGACCGAACCCGACGCCCGGCGACACCGCCACGTGGGCCTCCCGGACCAGGAACGACGCGAACTCGACGGAGCCCATGTCCCGATACGGCTCGGGGATCGGGGCCCAGGCGAACATCGTGCCCTGCGGGGGCTCGATCTCCCAGCCGATCCGGTTCAGCCCTTCGCACAGGGCGTCGCGGCGGCCCTGGTAGACCTCGTTCACCTCGGTCGGGAAGTCGGGGAGCTCGTTGAGCGTGACGGTCGCGGCGATCTGGATGGGCTGGAACGTGCCGTAGTCGAGGTAGCTCTTGAGCTTGCCGAGCGCGGCGATGACGTCGGCCCGTCCGACCAGGAAGGCGACCCGCCACCCGGCCATCGAGAAGGACTTCGTCATCGAGTAGAGCTCGACGGCGACCTCTTTGGCCCCCTCGGCCTGCAGGATCGAGGGCGGTCGGTACCCGTCGAAGCCGAGGTCGGCGTAGGCGTTGTCGTGGACGACGACCACCTCGTGCTCCCGGGCGAAGTCCACGACCTTCTGCATGAAGTCGAGGTCGACGCAGGTCGTGGTGGGGTTGTGGGGGAACGACATCACGATCACGCGGGGCTTGGGCCAGGAGTAGGCCCACGCCTCGCGGAGGTTGTCGAAGAACTCGCTCCCCGTGCCGAGGGGGACCTCACGGATGTCGGCCCCGGCGAGCAGCGGCCCGTAGATGTGGATGGGGTAGGACGGCGACGGCACGAGCGCGGCGTCACCGGGCTGGAGCAGCGTCCACATGAGGTGCGAGAAGCCCTCCTTGGCGCCGATGGTGTTGATCACCTCGGTGTCCGGGTCGAGCTCGACCCCGAACCGCTTGGCGTAGTAGGTGGCGATCGCCTCGCGCAGCTTGGGGATGCCCCGGCTCGCGGAATAGCGGTGGTTGCGGGTGTTGTGCGCCGCCTCGGCCAGCTTCTCCACGGCGATCTCGGGCGACGGGAGGTCGGGGTTGCCGAACCCGAGGTCGATCACGTCGACGCCCCGCTGCCGGGCCTCGACCTTCAGCGAGTCGATGATCGTGAAGACGTAGGGCGGGAGCGAGTTGATCCGACGGAACTCCATGGCCGCAGGGTACCGGCCACCTGCGGAAGCCCCGAACGACGTTCGCCCGACCAGGGGGCCGGAGCGGACGGGGTCACACCTCGGCGGGGAGGGCGATGGAGGCTGCGCCGACGGCGCCGGCGAGAGGGCCGAGGCGGGCCGGCTCGATCGTGGGGAGCGGGCGGGCGGAGGTGCCGACGGCCAGTCGGTCGAACGCCTCTCGGACCGGGGCCAGGAGCACGTCGCCGGCGTCGACGAGACCCCCTCCGAGCACGATCACGGCCGGGTCGAGGATGTTGGTGAGGTTGGCGAGGCCGAGGGCGACCCATCCGGCGAACTCCTCCATCACCACGAGGGCTCCGGCCTCCCCGCCGATGGCCGCGTCGACGACGTGCTCGCCTCGGACCTGCTCGACCCCACCGGCCCGCGTCACGAGCCCCGGCGCGCGCCCCTCCCGAGCGGCGTCACGGCCCGACAGGCCCAGCCCCGTCCCCGACGCGTAGCGCTCCCAGCATCCGCGGCGCCCGCACGGGCACGCCCGGCCGTCGGGGACGACGACCATGTGCCCCGGCTCACCGGCGAGGCCGTGGGCCCCTCGCAGCAGCCTGCCGCCGGTGACGATGCCCGCACCGATCCCCGTCCCGAGCGTGACGACCAGGACCTCGCGCTGGCCCTGTGCGGCACCGAAGCGGGCCTCGGCCAAGGCCGCGCAGTTGGCGTCGTTGTCGACCTGCACGACCAGCCCGAGGCGCTCGCGCAGCACGGCGCGCAACGGGAGGTCGGCCAGGCCGGCCAGGTGGGTCGCCGAGCACAGCACGCCGTCGAGCGCGACGAGCGCCGGCACCCCCACCCCCAGGCCGGTCGCCTCGGCCCGACCGGCGTCGGCGAGGCCACCCTGGAGGAGGCGGACCATGGTCTCGATCGCCTCGAGGAGGGCGTCGGCGTCGGCGGGGGTGTCGATCCGACGCTCGAGGAGCGGGTCGGACGGGTCGGCGGCGTCGACCGCGCACCCCAACAGCTTGGTCCCGCCCACGTCGATGCCGAGGACCGGCCGGCTCACCGTCGGCCCCGACTCGGCTCGGGTCACGACGTCAGTAGCGGAGCAGCGCGCCGATGCGGCCCAGCACGTCGAGGTCGGCGTTGCCGATGCACACCTCGACCTTGGCGCCCTGGGCCATGGCGTGCTGGACGGCCTCCTCGACGACGTCGTCGACTCGGTCCATCGGCGCAGCGTCGACCGGGCATGCAGGGCCGCGCGCGGAGAGCCCGCCGCAGCCCGGACACCGCCAACCCGCCTCCTCGTAGCCCTGAGAGACCAGGAGGTGGGCGACCCGGCGCTCGCCCAGGGCGGTGAGGACGTCGGCGAGTCCGGCGACGCCGCGCGAGTCGGCACCGACGGCGTCGCGGAGCTGGGCCACCAGGGCGGCCTCCTTCGAGCGCTCGATCTGGTGCTCCACCTCGAGGGCCGCCGCCAGGACCTCGGCGTCGGACGCGTTCACCGTCAGGGGCACCCGTCCGCAGAGGCGCTCGCGCAGGTACGGGTGCAACAGCCCCTCGACCGTGCCGGCCACCTCGTCGGAGGCGCCGACCGCCAGGTGGGCGAAGCCGTGGTCCTGGTAGAGCTCGAACGCCCCGGCGGCGGCGTGGCGGAGGTGCTGGAGGGCGACCTCGTCGACGTGGTGGTCGTAACGATCCGCCCCCCGACTGGCGTCGTCGTGGCGATCGAAGTCGTTGCGGGGCAGGGCGTCGAAGAGCTCGGTGCGGTCGACCAGCTCACCCATCTGGTACACGAACAGGCGCGCTCGCTGGCGATCGGTGAGGAGGATCCCCAGGGGCTCGAGCTCCTGGACGACGGCCTCGAGCTGGGCGACGGCGGCACCCTGGCCGATGTGGATGGTGGCCGCGACGGGAACGGGGAGGGACACGACCTCCCAGAGGCCCTCGGGCGCGCACGAGAAGACGGCGAGGCCGCGGACGCCGGACCGGTCGAGGTCCTTCTGCAGGAACTCGGCGATGCGGGCCAGGTCGGGGGCGGCCGCCTCGGCCTCTGGCCGGGCGGCGACGTCACGGGCGAGGTGCTCGAACTGGCGCTCGACGTCCTGGCGGAGCACCTGACGACGACCGTCGACGTCGAGGTAGACGGACACGACCGGGGCGCCGCCGCTGCGGAACGCGACGAGCTCCTTGACTGCGGTTTCGTCGATGAGGGCCACCCTGTCTCCTCTGGTTGCGTGCGCGCCGATCGTAGTGCCCCTCCCCCGGGGGCCGGACGGGCGGCCACGGCCACGGACCACCCCTCGGCGCGCCGGCGGAAGGCCGCCCCGGTCCCGATCGCCTCGGATCGTGGACCCGGCTGCCCGATCGGGTGGGCGCAGGGGCGCTCAGACGGTGGACTCGGCTCCGGTCGCCAGGCGATCGGCCACGGCGACGTCCTCGCCGCGCTGCTGCGCCCAGTCGATCACGACGGGATCGTCGGTGACGTAGACGATCTGCACCGACTCCGCCATGCGACCCAGCCCGTCGAGGATCCGGCGCACGTCGCTCTCGGGCACCCCGGCCAGGGCGTCGTCGATGACCATCGGCGCGGAGCCGGCGTAGGAGACCTGTCGTTGAGCGGCGAGTCGGGCGAGCAGGTAGAACTCGATCGCCTCGGCGTCGATCTCCGACCAGCCCGGTCGGGCGGCGTAGACGGTGCCGCTCTGACCGGCGTACCGGGCCACGACGTCACGAGGATCGAGGTCATCGTCGGCGAGGACCTCCCCGGCCACGGCGAGGGCCTTCTCGGCGGCCCGTCGGTCGGCGATCAACGCCACGTCGAGCAGGGCGTTGCGGCCCTCCAGGATCTCGCTCAGCTCGGCCTCGGTCGCGGTGGCCTCGGCGAGCATCTCCTCGAGCTCGGCGAGCGTGGGCTCGGGGTCGGCGATGGCGCCGTCGACCGACGCCTCGAGGGCCTCCCACGCCTCGGCCTCGGCACGCGAGCGGGCGTCGGCGAGGCGGGCCTCGTGACGGCGGCGTTCGGTGGTGAGCTCCTCGATCCGCTCGGCGATCCCCTCCGCCTCGGCGAGGAACGCCTGGGCCACGCGGGTGACGCTCTCGCGGTCCCGCGAGCCCGGGTCGAGGGTGAGGCCGATGGTCTCGAGGTGGAAGGCGAGGGCGTCGACGAGCTGGGCGACGGTGACGTCGTCCTTGGGCTGACGGACGTCACGCAGGGTGGACTCGAGCCCGATCCGCTCGTCGGGCACGGGGACCCCGTGCTCGAGGAGGAGCGAGACGGCGTCGATCTCCACCTGTTCGAGCTGGTCGAGGAGGGCATGGTGATCGGGGTCGGCCTCCATCCGGGCGCTGACCTCGGCCCACTCGTCCTCGGCCGCGAACTGCTCCTGACGGGCGGCGTCGAGACGCTCCTGGGCAGCGGGGTCGGTGCCCATCAAGGTGGCACCCATGACGTAGGCGCTCCACGTCGGGAACCCCATGCGATCGAGGATCTCCTGCTGCTCGGCCAGCGCCTCGGCGAGCTTGCGCTGCCCGGAGCGCGATCGCAGGCCCGACGCCTTGCGCTCGGCCTCCAGCACCTTCTCGTGCGCGGTGGCGAGCGCAGCGTCGTCCTCCGGGGCGATGTCGGCCCGCATCGCCGACCGTTCGGCGGCCTGGAAGGCGGCACGTGCCTCGTCGAGGCGACGCATGACCGACGCCGGGCCCCGACCCTCGGCCTCCATCCGGTCCTCCAGGGCTGCCACCTCGAGCTGCAGGGCGGCGAAGCGATCGGCCAGCTCCTGGGCCCGTGGCGACGGGACCTCCTCGACCGGATCCGGGTTCTCGATCGCGTCGAGGAGCACGGCGATGGGGCGCTCGTCGATCCCTTCGAGCTCGATGATGCCGGCGTCGATCGCGTCGAGCTCCTTCTGGAGCTCGACGACCTGCACGGCGGCCGGCCCCCGGCGGTGCTCGGGCCCGGGGGGCGAGGCAGCGCGGACCGTCGCCGCGTCGAGGCGTTCCCCGATCGAGCGACGCTCCCGACTGGCGACGTCGAGGTCTCGCGCCGCCTGCTCCGCGGCGAAGCGGAGCACGGCCACCGCCTCGCGAGTGTCCCGGCGTCGCTGACGGACCTTGTCGAGCTCGGGATGGGTGTCCACCGGGGCGTTGGCGAGGAGCATCGCCGCCGCGTCCCGCTCGTCGACGTCGACGGGGTCGAGGTCCGGACCGGCGTCGAACAAGGAGGGGACTGCACCCGGGAGCTCCCGGCGACGCACCACGGGATCGATCTCGCTGCCCGCGTCCAGCATCCCCAGCGACTCGGCGGAGAGGTCCATCACCACGCCGTGGGCCTCGATCGACCCTTCGCAGCCGGGGTCCTCGCCGGCGGCGATGGCGGTCACGACGGCGACGAGGCGCTGGCGGTCGATCTCGTCGAGCCCGCGCACCACCGTGAACATGGGGTGCAGCTCGACGAAGGTTCCGTCATCGGGATCGAGGTGGAGCTGGAGCAGGCGCATGGTCCACTAGCCATCGGCGTCTCCGAGCCCGCAGTTGAGCCTTTGTCCGCCGCCGACCAGCACCGATGCGCCCCGGACGCCCTCGCACACCGGTGCGAGGGACGGCGATCCGAGAGCCCTCGACGGGTTCGGAGGGGAGCCTCAGCCGTCGACGTCGTCGAGATCCGGACGGGGGGCACCCTCGACGCGAGCCTTCAGCTCGATGAGCGCGGTCTTGATGATCCGCGCCTCGGCGCGGCGCTTCACGAAGCCCGGGATGGGGTAGACGAGGTCGACGGCGAGCTCGTAGGTGACGTCGGTCGCCTCGGGGTCGTCGGGGGCCGGCGTGAGGACGTAGGTGCCGTCGAGCTCACGGGGGAGGTCCCCGGCGACGAGGGCCCAACCGAGTCGCTGCGGTGCCGCCGAGTAGTCGTAGCGGAGCTGATAGGTGGTGCTGCGTCCCATCGCCGCGGCTCGGAACTCGACCACCGTGGCGCGGCCTTCGACGTCCTCCTCGATCCGTGTCACCTGCTTCAGGTCACCGGCCCACTCCGGGTACGACTCGAAAGCGGTCAGCGTCTCGAAGCACCGGGCGACCGGCGCGTCGATGCGGATCTGCTCCCTCGCCTGCTCCACCATCGGACCTCCCTGGGCGCACGCCCTCGAACCGCCGACGTTAGTCGTCGCCTCCGTCGGCGCCGGCCTCCCGGCTCCCACCGGGCCCGGGTGCCGGCGGGGGCGGTCGGTCGTCGACCCCGGCCACGTCCGGGGAGGCGGTCCCGCCCGACGGACCGCGCCGATGGGCGGCCCGCTCCGCGTCTCGCCGACCCGCCCGGGTCAGCTCGGCCTCCCGTGAGGGGAAGACCCCGAACAGCGCCACCCACAGCCCGGCGACCCCCAGCGGGAACATCGGCGCGAGGGTCCCGAACGCGAGGGCGGTGTACGGACGCAGGACGGCGATCGTGACCGCCACCACCACCTCGACGGCGAGCGAGCCCATGAGGAGGGCCTGGACCCGACCCGGGGCGGCTCCGGCCCCGAAGAACAACCCGCCGATCCCGATCGTCTCGGTGCGGCTGCGATCGACGGCGCGCAGGAAGGCGACCACGAACAGGACGCACCCGACGGCGAACATGACCAGCGACAGCGCCACGAACGTCAGGACGACGGCGTCGACGAAGAGCGCGGCGACCGCGAGCGCGGTGAACAGGCCGGTCCCCGCCCAGGAGGCGACCAGCAGGCGGGTGCCGGGTGTGGGCGCCCGCTCGGCGCCGGACCCGTCGGGCGCCTCGATCACGACGGCGGCTCCCGTGTGGCTGCGGGATCGGCGTCGTCGGCCTGCACCGCGCCGGACCCTGACGTCGGGTCCAGGTCGCGCAGGGCCCGCGCCAGCTCGTCGGCGCCACGGTCGTAGGTGAACTGGCGGGTGACGCGATGGCGGGCAGCCATGGCCATCAGCGTCCGGCGCTCGGGGTCCCCCAGGAGCCGGTCGATGGCGAACGCCGCGCTGGCAACGTCGGAGGGCCGGTCCACGACCAGCCCGGTGACGGCGTCGAGCACCGCCTCGGGCGAGCCGCCGCTGCGCCCCGCGACCGACGCCACTCCGGCCGACGCGGCCTCCAGGAAGACGATGCCGAACCCCTCCTGTTCGAGGCCCCGCCAACGGTTGCGGCACAACATGACGAAGAGGTCGGCGCACCCGTAGAGCGCCGGGAGGTCCTCGTCGGCCACCCGATCGAGGAAGGTCGTCGGGCTGTGGTGGCTGGCGGCGATGCGGGCCAGGCGGCGACGGTCGCGCCCGGTGCCGGCCACGACGACGCGCAACCCGGGATAGCGGGTCGAGAGCACGGCTCCCGCCTCCACCAGGGTGTCGAACCCCTTCCGGGGGACCAGGCGGCTGACGCCCAGCACGACGACCGCGTCCTCCTCGAGGCCGAAGCGCGCCCTGGCCGCCGCCCGCTCGTCCGGGCTCAGCGGCACGAACCGCTCGGTGTCGACGCCCGGCGGGACGAGGACCGTCGGGACGTCGCGTCGGGCCACCCTTCGGGCCTCCTCGGCGGGGAAGCTGCCGGCGGCGACGACGATCGACGCGCCCTGCAGGACCCTCCGCAGGGGCCGACGCAGGACCGGGAGCCGCCCGGGGACGCTGACCTCGGCCCCGTGGACGACCACGCCGTAGGGCCGCTCGAGCCGGGGGCCCACGATCCCGAGGGGGGCAACGGGGTCGAGCAGCACGACGTCGGCCCCCACCTCGGCGGCGAGTCGGTCGATGCGCTTGACCAGGGACCTCGTGGGGAGGAGGACCCGGGCCCGGGCCCGTTCGATCCGGAAGGGCTGCGCGGCGTCGAAGGACCCCGACCCGCGGCGCGGGGTCGTGAGCACCGTGGTGTCCTCGGGAGGCAGCCGGCGCCACAGCTCCCAGAGGTAGGTCTGGATGCCCCCGACCTTCGGCGGGAAGTCGTTCGTGACGAGGAGGTGCTTCACGCGTCGACCCGCTCGGCCACGCGTCGCTGACCCCACCGGGCGTGCTCGGCGAGCAGCTCGTCGTCGCCCCCTGCGTAGCGGGCCAGTGTCGCCGCGGCCGCACGGTCGTCGGGGTCGGCGGTGTTGCCGAGCGCGACGAGCGCGTTGCGACGCAGGTAGCGAGGGTCGCGCCGGGGCACGTACCAGCGACCGTGGCGGGCCATCAGCTCGTCGTCGGACGCGTCCAGCATCCCGATCAGACCGACCCAGGCCCCCCGGGCGGCGACCGGCCGCGCGCCCTCGGGGCCCCGCGCGCCGGGGGGGCAGACCTCCTGGCAGTCGTCGCAGCCGTAGATCCGGTCGCCCAGCGCCGCCCGGTGCTGCACGGGGAAGTCCCCTTCGGCCTGGACGAGCCAGGCCAGGCAGCGACGGGCGTCGACGACCCCGGGAGCGATGATCGCCCCGGTGGGACATCCGTCGACGCAGCGACGGCAGGCGCCACAGCCGTCGGGCACCTCCTCGTCGGTCTCGAGCGGGAGGTCGGTGACCACGGCGCCGAGCACGACCCAGCTCCCGTGACCGGGGACGAGGATGTTGGCGTTGCGCCCGGACCAGCCCACGCCGGCCCGCCGGGCGACCGCCCGGTCGACGAGCGCGTTGTCGTCGGCGACGACCCGGGCGCGCCCGCCCGCCGCCTCGAGGACGGCGGCCAGGGCGCGCAACGCACGGCGGAGCCCCTCGTAGTGGTCCTCGGTCGCGTAGCGCGCCACCCGCCCCCAGGGCCCTCCGGGCTCGGACGGCGAGGCCGTCGGGAGCTCGACCGGGCCTCCGGGATAGGGGTGGGCGCCCACCACGACGGAGCGAGCCCCCGCCAGGATCCGGGACGGGTCGGTGGAGCGCTCGGGGTTGCGGTAGGTGAACTGCATGCCGCCGTGGAGGCCCGCGGCCCGTCGCTCGTGGAGCGTGGCGCGTGCCTCGAGGAGCGGCGCGGCGTCGGTCACCCCGACGGCGACGAGGCCCGCACGACGTCCGGTGGCGCGGAGCTGCTCGACGCCGGGGCTGTCCATGACCTCATTGTGGCCGGTCGCCGACCACCACACCGCGGCGGGCCGGGCCGGGCCGGGCCGGGCCGGAGCGAGGCTCAGCCGATTCGCCGCCGGTGGCGCAGCTCGGGCACGAGACCGCTGTCGGCGAGCAGGCGCAGCGCTCGCACCTCGGCGACGTCGACGACCAGGGCGTCGTCGGGCTCCCGCGAGCAGACGTAGGTGACCAGGCAGTCGGCACAGACGTCGGTGTGCTGCATCTCGCAGTCGCCGCAATCGATGACCAGGGGAAGCTCCATGCGTGCAGTCTCCCCACCGCCTGTGACACTCCCCGCCGCGACGCGACGTCGCCGCCGGACGCAGGGGTCGGCCCCGGACGCCGCCGCCGCCTCGGATACCTTCGGGCACTCGACGTCACCCGGGGGGGAAGCGCCATGGGCGAACCGGTCGCAGCACCGCGACGGCTGATCGGACCGATCCACGAGGTCCGCGACGGCACGCGGATCCACAAGCGGACCTGCCCGCTCTGCGAGTGCATGTGTGGCCTGGAGGTCCACCTCGGCGACGACGACGCCGTGAAGGTCATCCGGGGCAACCCCGACGACGTCTGGTCGAAGGGGTACCTCTGCCCCAAGGGCACGGTGCTCGGCCGGTTGCACGACGACCCCGACCGGCTGCGGACCCCGATGATCCGCGAGGGCGATCAGTGGCGCGAGGCCTCCTGGGACGAGGCGTTCGCCCGCTGCGAGGAGCTGATCGCCTCGGTGCTCGACCGCCACGGACCCAAGGCCATGACCGCCTTCGTCGGCAACCCCGTCGGCCACTCCTTCACGCTCGGGCGCTACATGGCGATGCTCATCGGCCAGGCCGGGTTCGAGATGATCTACTCCGCAGGGACGATCGACCAGTGGCCGAAGAACGTCACGTCGGCGCTGATGTACGGCAACCAGTGGAAGATCCCGACCGTCGACATCCGCCGCACCGACCTCCTGGTCGTCATGGGTGGGAACCCCCAGGCCTCCGGCGGCTCGCTGCTGGCCTGCCCCGACGTGCTGGGCGAGATCGACGCCATCCGCGACAGGGGCGGTTCGGTCGTCGTGATCGACCCGCGCCGCACCGGCACCGCCGACCGCGCCGACCAGTGGATCCCGATCCGTCCGGGGACCGACGCCGCGCTCCTGATGGCCGTCGTCCAGGTCGTCGCCGACGAGGGCCTCGTCGACCTGGGCGCCGTCGAGGGCATGGTCGCCGGGCTCGACGAGCTGCTCTCGGCCGTGCAGGGGTGGACCCCCGAGGCGGTGGCCGACTGGTGCGGCGTGCCGGCCGGGACGATCAGGGGCCTCGCCCGCCGGATCGCCACCACCGAGCGCGCTGCGGTCTACGGCCGGATCGGCCTCTGCAACCAGGAGTTCGGCACCCTCGCATCGTGGCTGGTCGACGTCGTCAACATCGTCACCGGCCACTTCGACGTCGAGGGCGGACTCATGTTCGGCAAGCCGGCGAGCGTGCCGATCGCCTGGATGACCGACACGAACGTGACCGGCGAGCCGACCTTCGGACGGTGGACGAGCCGGGTACGCGGCGCACCGGAGGTCCTCGGGCAGGTCCCCTGCTCCTGTCTCGCCGAGGAGATCGCCACCCCCGGCGACGGGCAGATCCACGGCTTGATCACCGTGGCCGGGAACCCGGTCATCAGCGTGCCGGAGTCGGACCGCCTCGAGGCCGCCCTCCCGATGCTCGACTGCATGATCTCGCTCGACAACTACCTCAACGAGACGACCCGCTTCGCCCACGTGATCCTTCCCGGGCCGTCGCCGCTCGAGACCTCTCACTTCGACGAGCTCATCTGGGGGTGGGCGGTGGGTTCGGCGACCAAGTGGAGCGACCCGCTGTACGCCACCCCCGACGACCAGCCCTCCGAGTGGGAGATCCTCTGCCGGCTCGGGTGGTACTGCGCCGGGCGGACCGAGGCGACGTTCGACCTCGCCACCGTGGATGACGGCTGGTTCTCGGCGTTGTGCACCATGCTCGACCGCGACCCCGAGACCACGCTCGCCGAGTACGACCACGGCGGGCCGGAGCGGATGATCGACCTGACCGTGCGGATGGGCCCCTTCGGCGACCGCTACGGCGAGGCACCCGACGGGCTGACGCTCGCCCGGATCCGCCCGGAGATCGACGGGATCGACCTCGGCCCGATGGTGCCGCGCGCCGCGGAGCTGGTCGGCACCCCGAGCGGGATGGTCGAGCTCGCCCCCGGGTACGTGCTCGGCGACCTGCCCCGGCTCCGGTCGGCGATGGGGACGCGGCCGGACGGCCTGGTCCTCGTGAGCCGGCGCCACCTGCGGTCGAAGAACAGCTGGATGCACAACGTCGACGTCCTGGTGAAGGGCAAGGACCGCTGCACCCTGCTGATCCACCCGGACGACGCGGCGCGCTCGGGGGTCGTCGACGAGGGGCGGGCGATCGTCAGCAGCGAGGTCGGCACGGTGGAGGTGCCGGTCGAGGTCACCGACGAGATGATGCCCGGGGTGGTGTGCCTCCCCCACGGCTGGGGCCACGACCGGCCGGGGACCCGCATGTCCGTCGCCCGTGAGCACGCCGGCGTGAACAACAACCTCCTCGCACCGGGAACGTTCGTCGACGAGCTGTCGGGCAACGCCGCCGTCAACGGGATCCCGGTGGAGGTGCGGGCGGCCCCCGGCCGATAGCGTTCGGGCGTGACCTCCGCCGACGTCGTCGAACAGGAGCTCGCCACCTGGGTCTTCCTGGGTGGACTGGCGGCGGCCACCGCCGCGGTCCTCGGGTTCTACGGACGGACCATCAGCGCGTGGCAGGCCCCCGAACCGCGCACCGACCTCGTGAGCCCCGGTCACTTCGGGCGGATGCGCGGCGTCGAGCAGGAGGTCGACCTGGGCACGGGCTGGCGTTCGACCGACGACCCGAGAGCGGCCTGGCACCTGTGGTGGCTCCCGACCACCGGCGACATCGTCCCGGGGCCGGTGCACCTCGGCTCGTACCACGGACGCACCCTGCTCGACCCCGTGGGCGTCCACCACTTCACGGGGATGAAGGTGCTGGGCCACAGCGGCGACCGGCCAACCCGCGCCGGGTGCGAGGCGCTCCGGTTGCGGACGGACGGCCTCGATCTGCTGACCGGCGGCACCCGGCGACCGGCACCGGCGGTCGACGACGGCATCGACGACGGGATCGGCGAGCTGTGGGGCGACGGCGGCGGCTGAACCCGATCACCAGGTGAGCGAGGTCAGGGTGCTGAACGTGCAGACGTAGACCTGGCGACCCCATCCCGGAGCCGGGAAGAGCACCGACTGCAGCGGGCTCCCCGAGTCGAGTCGGGCGCGCTCGTCACCGGTGTCGATGTCGCGCAGGACGATCTCTTCCATCCAGCGCTCGCCGTCGTGGTCGAGGGTGAGCACCAGCCCGGAGGCGGGATCGGCGAGGAGATGGCTCCCGTGGTCCTGATCGACCTCCCACCGGCGGGTGAGCGAGCCGTCGTCGGCGATGTCGAACGCAGCCATCACCCCGTTGCCGGTGTCGTAAGCGAGGGCGATGCGGCGAACGGGGTCGACCAGCGGCGGGTTGGCCACCACACCCCCGGCTCGCCCGCAAACCTCGGTGAGGGAGACATCCCCGGTGTCGAGGGCGATCCGCACCAGGTGCAGCGGGGCCGTCGAGGAGCCCTGCCCGCGGAGGGTGCCTGCGTAGTTCTCACTGCCGGCGCCGTCGTCGAGGAACCACGCGGCACCCAACGCGATCACTGCGTCCCATCCGTGGGTCTGACCGTCGATGATCCGGTAGACGGGTCGGAAGTCCGGGTCGACGACGAGGTCGGTGCCGTCCCAGCCGACCCGCCAGAGCGCGGTGTGGCCGACGGCGTAGACCGTCGCCCCGTCGGCGGAGAGCCGAGCGACAGACGGCTCCCCGAGCTCGGCCGAGGCCACCACGGCCAACGTGACCGGATCGAGCACCAGCAGCTCGCACGGCGGGGCGACGGCGCTGTCGGTCTCACCGGGTCGCCGGCCGCCGAAGTCCTTGGTGACGAGGTGGCCGTCGGGCAGGGTCACGAAGCTGTTGTAGGGACGCTCGCGAGGGAGGCGGGCGGTGGCTTCGACCTCGAGCCCGGCCGAGAGCCGGTGGGCGTGGTTGCCGAAGACGACGTGCAGCGAGCCGTCGCCGTGAGCGGCCAACCCGCCGGGCCAGGTCGGCCCACCGGCGAGGCCCTCGACGCGGTCGAGGACCTCGAGGGTCTCCGGGTCGATGCGCTCCACCCACGCCGTGGCGTCCTCACCGATCGTGTGGCCGAGGAGGAACACCTCGCCGGGTGCACGCAGCACGGCCATCGTCGCGCCGGGCGCGTCCCGTGAGATCACCGAGGCCGAGGCGACATCGAACCCGGCGAACACACCGGGGCTGGCCTGGAGCCGATCGGGACCACCGTCCTCGGCCGGCCAGGGGCTCGGGAACGGGCTCACCAGGCCGTCACCGGGCAGCCGGGCCGCATCCGCATCGGGTGGAACGCACGCCGACAGGCTGGCACACGCGGCCGGCAACGCTGCATGACCCGACTGTTAGGTTCAGCGCCATGAAGTTCTCGGTCACCTTCCCGATCGTCGCCGGCCCGTACGACCCTGCGTTCCTCACCGGCGACGCCGTCATCCGCTTCGCCCGCGCCGCCGAGGCCGCCGGCTTCGACGCCGTCAGCTTCACCGACCACCCGGCCCCCACCGACCGGTGGCTGCGCGCCGGCGGGCACGACGCCCTCGACCCCTTCGTGGCCCTCTCCTACTGCGCGGCCGTCACCGAGCGCCTGCACCTCATCCCGAACATCCTGGTGCTGCCGTACCGCAACCCCTTCGTGGTGGCCAAGGCGGTGGCCAGCCTCGACGTCCTGTCCGGGGGGCGCTTCATCCTGGCCGTCGCCACCGGCTACCTGCGCGGCGAGTACAAGGCGCTCGGCGTGGACTTCGAGGAGCGCAACGCCCTCTTCGACGAGGCCCTCGACGTCCTCCAGGGGATCTGGACCCAGGACGACTTCGCCTACGAGGGCCTCCACTTCGAGGCCCGGGGCCAGACCGCCAACCCCAAGCCCGCGTCCCCGCCGCCGATCTGGATCGGCGGCAACAGCAAGCTCTCGCGCCGGCGCGTGGCCAGAGCAGCGTCCGGGTGGAAGCCCTTCCCCGCGGACCGCACCCTCGCCACCACCGCCCGCACGCTCCCGCTCGAGACGGCGGACGACCTGGCCGGGATGCTCGACGAGCTCTGGGTGATGGTCGAGGCCCAGGACCGCGATCCGGCGAGCATCGACATCGCCTTCGGGCCGTTCGTCGGGGGCGACCCCCGCGCGGACGACTTCCCCGCGGAGCGCTACCTCGACGAGCTCGGCGAGCTGGCCGCCCTCGGCGTCACCTGGAGCGACGCCGGTGTGCCCGGTGACAGCCTGGACAGCGCCCTCGAGGGCCTCGCCGCCTTCGGCGCCAAGGTCATCTCGCCCTCGCGGCAGGGCTGAGCGACCGTGTCCGACCGTCGGGTCGCCATCGTGGCCGACGCTCGCAACTACGTGGGCCCGGCGCTGGCCCGGGTGCTCGCGGCCCGGGACCACGACCTGGTGCTCGGCGACGCCGACCCGGACCTCGTGGAGGAGCTGACGGGCCGGGGCGTTCGGGTCGAGGTGGTGACCGGCGTGGGCGACCTGTCTCGACCCGACGCGGCCCCCCGCCTGGTCGACGCCGCACTCACGCGGTTCGCCCGCCTCGACGCCGCCGTGGCGGCTTCGGGTCGCATCGTCGGAGGCCGCTTCGTCGACTCCACGGCCGAGGACTTCGCCACGGTGATCGACGGCTGCATGATGGCGCCGTACCACTTCCTCAAGACGGTGGTCCCCCCGATGGTGGACAGGGGCGGCGGTCAGGTGCTGGTGATCACCAGCGCGGCCGGCTCCCGCCCCACCCCCGGCGCACCCCTCTATTCGGCGGCCCGGGCCGGGGCGACGATGCTGGCCCGCAACGTGGCCGGCGAGGTGGCCCGCGCCGGCGTCCAGGTGAACGCCGTGGGGACCAACTTCATGGACTTCCCGGCGTTCCTCGCCGCCACGGGCGCCACCGAGCCGGAGGGGCGGGAACGAGTCGAGGCGCAGGTCCCGATGCGCCGTCTCGGGACCATGGAGGAGTTCGCGGCGTTCTGCGGGGTGTTCCTCGACGGGACGAGCAACTTCACCACCGGGCAGTTCGTCGCCTACGCGGGCGGCTGGGCCTGACGGTTCGGCCCACTCAGCGACCGACGTCGTCGGCGACCACGTCGGGCTCGACCGGGTGCACCGAGCCGGCGGGACCGCACCAACGGCAGGTCACCTCCTCGACGTGCTCGTCGAGGACCTCCTCGTGCTCCACGTCGAGCTCGCCGCCCACCGAGTAGTGGTGGTAGGCCCGCGTGCGGCGGGTGGTGGTCACGTCGAAGCGGGTGAGGTTTCCGCACGCCGAGCAGCGGTAGCGAGGGTTCGACACGCCGGGATCCTACCGATCGACCCGGGTCCACCGACCGCACAGGCGGCGCTTCATGCGACCCCGTCCCGCCACGACGCCGAACCCGGGTGGGCGGCGGGAAGCGCCAGCGACGCCGACCACACCTGCGGCGCGCAGCGCCGCCCAGCGACGCGGACCCCCCCACCGACCCGACCCAGGTGGGCGGCGGGAAGCGCCAGCGACGCCGACCACACCCGCGGCGCGCAGCGCCGCCCAGCGACGCGGACCCCCCACCG
>JALOLR010000022.1 GCA_025455885.1 Acidimicrobiales bacterium | reverse complement strand
CGCGGCGCCCGACATCTCCCGACCCGCGCCCGCCCACACGGCCGCGCTCGCTGGGCGCGCCCGGCCCCCACCCGAACGCCACCAGCCCGGCACCGGGCGTGGCGCCGTCCGCGTCCGCGTCCGCGGCTTCGACCGCGCTCGCCCACAGACCGCGGCTCGCGGGGGCCCCGGTCACCGCCGACTCAGGTGACCAGCAGCTCGATCCGGGCGAGCGTGGCCGCCATGTTGGCCCGGGTGCGGTCGGCGCCACGGCGGACGAGCGGCTTGGAGACCGGCGACTCCTGGCGGATGTCCCAGCTCTCGCGCACGAGCGTGCCGCCCTCGACGGGTTCGAGCTCGTAGCGCCAGATCCGCCCCGCCACCTTGCTGCCCAGCCACCCGGGCCCTCGGGTCTGCCAGGCGATCCGGCGGTTCTCCTCGAACTCCACGACCTCGGAGACCATCGAGTAGGGGATGCCCATCTTCATCGACATCCCGAACCGGCTGCCGAGCGCCAGCCGCTCGGACCCGGCCTTGGCCTTCACCACCGTGCCCGAACCGTCGATGTCGTGATGACGGACGGGATCGGCGAGGAGGGCGAAGATCGCCGACGCCTCCGCCGGGATCGTGCGCTCCACCGTCACGACGTCGGCGACGTCGCTCACGTCGGGGCTGTTCGTCGCGTCGTCCGGCTGGTTCGGGCCTTCGGCGTCAGGGGCATCGCGTTCATCTGGCATCCGGCCAAACTAGGCGGACAGCCCGGTCAGCCTCCCAGTGTCGACAGCCAGTCCGGATCGGGCGGGCACTCGCTCGACACGTCGACGATCATCCCGTTCGGGTCGACGAGCAGCATCCGGCGCTGCCCGTAGAACAGGTCCGTGGGCGGTTCGAGCACCTCCACCCCGCGTTGCTGCGCCCGCTGGTGGAGCGCGTCGACGTCGTCGACGACGACGGTCAGGAGCCCTCCCGTCGGGGACGACCGCAGCGCGTCCGGGACGATCCGGTGACCGCGGGCGATGATCCCGAGCTCCAGCCTCGGGACGTCGGGGGCCTGCAACTGCACGAACCAGTCGCTGTCGAAGTCGACCCGGTAGTCGAAGAGCGCGACGTACCAGTCGCGCGTACCTGGCAGGTCGTCGCTCAGGACCGAGAAGAAGCTCCGCTGCATCGCCACAGGCTACGGATCCCAGGTCTGGACCCGCCGCCGGACGGGCGAAGCTCGTGGGGACGGGTCACGGGCGGCGCGGGGAGGGATCCGAGCGCCGACCGCCGCGGACCGGTCACTCCCACTCGATGGTGCCCGGCGGCTTCGAGGTGACGTCGTAGGCCACCCGGTTGATGCCCGCCACCTCGTTGATGATGCGGCTCGACATGATCTCGAGCAGCTCGTAGGGCAGACGGGCCCAGTCGGCCGTCATGGCGTCCTCGCTGGTGACGGCCCGGATGATGATCGGGTGACCGTAGGTGCGCTCGTCGCCCATCACCCCGACCGAGCGGATGTCGGGCAGCACGGCGAACGCCTGCCAGATCTCGCGCTCGAGCCCGGCCGCCTTCACCTCCTCGCGCACGATGGCGTCGGCCCGCTGGAGCATGGCCACCTTCTCCGGGGTGACCTCGCCGATGATGCGCACCCCCAGTCCGGGCCCCGGGAAGGGCTGGCGCCACACGATCTCGTCGGGCAGGCCCAGCTCGGTGCCGACCTTGCGCACCTCGTCCTTGAACAGCGCCCGCAACGGCTCGACGAGCTCGAAGTCCATGTCGTCGGGCAGGCCGCCCACGTTGTGGTGGCTCTTGATCTTCGCGGCGTCCTTCGTGCCCGACTCGATCACGTCGGGATAGAGGGTGCCCTGCACGAGGAACGCGGCGTCGCTCAACCCGCCGGCGGCGTCCTCGAAGACACGGATGAACAGCTCGCCGATGGCCTTGCGCTTGTCCTCGGGGTCGGTGAGCCCGGCGAGGCGCTCGAAGAACCGGTCGGCGGCCCGGACGTGGATCAGCTCGATGCCCTGGTGACGCCGGAACGTCTCGACGACCTGCTCCCCCTCCCCCTGGCGCATGAGGCCGGTGTCGACGAACACGCAGGTGAGCTGGGCACCGATGGCCTTGTGGACCAGGGCCGCGGCCACCGCGGAGTCGACCCCCCCGGAGAGGCCGCAGATGGCCCGCCCGTCGCCGACCTGGGCGCGGATGGCCTCGACCTGGGTCTCGATGATCGAGCTCATCGTCCAGTTCGGCCCGAGGCCGCAGGCGTCGTAGAGGAAGTGCTCGAGCACCTCCTGGCCGTGGGGGGTGTGGACCACCTCGGGATGGAACTGCACCCCGAACACGCCCCGGTCGCGGTCCTCGAACGCCGCCGCCGGCGTGTCGCCCGTGGTGGCCGTCACCGTCGCGCCCGACGGGGCGGCGGCGATGGTGTCGAAGTGGCTCATCCACACCGGCTGGTGGGCGGGCTGGGTCGGGCCGAAGAGCAGGCTGTCACCGGTCACGTCGAGGTCGGTGCGTCCGTACTCCCCCCGCCCGGTGCGGGCGACCTCGCCGCCGAGGTCGCGGGCGAGGAGCTGCGCGCCGTAGCAGATGCCGAGGATCGGCACCCCGAGGTCGTACACGGCCGCGTCGATGGACGGGGCGCCGTCGACGTGGACCGACGCCGGTCCACCGGAGAACACGATCCCCTTCGGGGCCCGGGCCGCCACCTCGGCGGCGGTGATCGAGTGCGGGACGATCTCGGAGTAGACGTGCGCCTCACGCACCCGGCGGGCGATGAGCTGTGCGTACTGCGCTCCGAAGTCGACGACGAGGACGGTGTCGTCGGCGAGGTGACCGGGATCGGTCATGCGGGGTTCACGGGAGCGGGAGGGGTTCGTCGGGGGTGGGTGGGGATCCGACGCGCGGATCGCAGCGTCAATGCCCCATCCCGACGCCCTGGGACTTCTGCAGGTTCTTGCCCTCGGTCTGCAGCGCCGGCGCCACCATGACCTCGGCCTTCTGGAACTCCTTGACCGTCTCGTAGCCGCACGTGGCCATCGAGGTGCGCAGGGCGCCGAACAGGTTCATGCGTCCGTCGTTCTCGTGGGCCGGGCCCACCAGGATCTCCTCGAGCGAACCGCGGATGGAGGTCTGGACCCGGGCGCCGCGGGGCAGGGTGGGGTGGAAGGTGGCCATGCCCCAGTGGTACCCGCGGCCGGGGGCCTCGGAGGCCGCGGCCAGCGGCGAGCCGATCATCACCGCGTCGGCACCGCACACGATCGCCTTGGCGATGTCGCCGCCGGTGCCCATGCCGCCGTCGGCGATGACTTGGCAGTAGACCCCGGTCTCGTCGAGGTGGCGCATGCGCGCCGCCCGGGCGTCGGCGATGGCCGTGGCCTGGGGCACACCCAGGCCGAGGACGCCGCGGGTGGTGCAGGCGTGGCCGGGGCCGACGCCCACGAGCACCCCGGCGGCGCCGGTGCGCATGAGGTGCAGGGCCGCCTGGTAGCTCGCGCACCCGCCCACGATGACCGGGATGTCGAGCTCGCGGACGAACCGCTTGAGGTTGAGCGGCTCGACCGTCTTCGACACGTGCTCGGCGGACACCACGGTGCCCTGGATGACGAGCAGATCGAGCTCGGCGTCGATGAACTCCTGCGCGAAGGCGGCGGTGCGCTGCGGCGTGACCGACGCGCAGCTCACGACACCGGCGTCCTTGATCTCGCGGATGCGCCGGCCGATGAGCTCGGGCTTCACCGGCTCGAGGTAGAGCTGTTGCATGCGGGCGGTTGCCTTGTCGGTGGGCAGCTCGCTGATCTCCTCGAACAACGACTCCGGGTCCTCGTAGCGGGTCCACAGGCCCTCGAGGTTCAACACCCCCACCCCGCCGAGGCGACCGATCTCGATGGCGGTGGCCGGGCTGACCACGCCGTCCATGGCCGACGCCATGAGGGGCAACTCGAAGCGGAAGGCGTCGATCTCCCAGGAGATGTCGACGTCCTCGGGGTCGCGGGTGCGGCGGCTGGGCACGATGGCGATGTCGTCGAACCCGTAGGCCCGGCGCCCCGACTTGCCCATCCCGATCTCGACCTCGGCCATTCGCGTGTCCCTTCGCTGGGTTGGGGAGAAAACGGCGAAGGAAGGCCCGCTGGGCCCCTCTCCGCTGAAGCCCCGAGCCTATCCGCTCCCGACGACCGCTCCCGGCCCGAGTCGGGCGACCCGGATCAGTTCCCGGCGAGCGTGCGCAGCACCTGCTTGGCGACCTTCTGGTTCATCGACCAGAGCGTCGAGCGGCCCCGGTCCGAGACCTGCTCGACGATGCTGCCCCCGGTCAGGGCCTCGACGCTCTGCAGTCCGTCCACCATGGCCTTCGAGGTGGCGTCGGTGACCTTGTAGCCCATGTCGGTGAGGGCCTTCACCACGTCGTTCTGCGCCACCGGCGCGGGCGCGGCGGTGGCGATGATGCGCAGCGCGTCCTTCGTGAGCCCCGCCCCCTGGGTGATGGCGTCGGACATCGAGAGGGTGCCGTCGGGGTTCTCGTCCATCGACGCCAACCAGGCCCGGACCTGCGCGACCAGCTCGCTGTGGGTGTTGCCTTCGAAGATCAACTGGGGCATGGGGCGAACGGTAGCCCCTCGACCCGGCTCGGCTCAGGCGTGATCGTGCCGAGCGGCCTCGCCGGGGCGGGCTCCCCACGGCAGGGGCCGGTCGGCGGGGTCGTAGGTGCCGGTGAGGAGGCACAACAGGTTGCGCAGCATCGCCGCCGTCGCCCCCCAGATGGTGTCGCCGACGACGTCGAAGAAGAAGATGGGCCGGTCCATGGGCGCCACCCCCCAGCGCTCCTCGCGGAACACGTCGTCGGCGAGCAGCTCGGCCAGCGGGACGTGCAGGACGTGCTCCACCTCGGCCGGCGACGCCACCAGGTCGGGGACGCCGTCCAGCACGCCGACGAACGGCACGATGAACGAGTGGCTCGTCACCGTGCGGAGGTGGTCGAGCTCGCCGACCCGGGTGACCGAGGCCGGATCGAGGGCCACCTCCTCCTCGGCCTCGCGCAGCGCCGTGGCCCAGAGGTCCTCGCCGGGCTCCTGACGGCCGCCCGGGAAGGCCACCTCCCCCCGGTGGCTGCGCATGTGCTGGGCGCGTCGGGTGAGCACCACCACGACCTCGCCGTCGGCCTCGTAGAGCGGGACGAGCACCGCCGACGCGGTCGCACCGGTCCCCTCGCGATCGGACGGCTGTGCGGGCGGGGCCGACTGGAGCGCCGCCTCGACCTCGGCCAGCGACAGGTGCCGTCGACGCGCCGGCACCGCCGCCCACGGGGCCTCCCGACCCGGCATCGTCGAGTGCGGTCGGGGGATGCGCTGGCGGCCCCCTCGGTCGGGCAACGCCCTACGAGGACGTGGCGTGGGCGTCCACGAGCTGGCGCAACAGCTCGGGCATCCCGGCCGTCTTCAGGTTGGCCATCACCCGGCCCGGCGTCTGGTCGCCGCGCTCCCACTCCATCCAGGCCGCCAACAGCTTCTCGGGATCAGGTGCAGGGGAGTCCATCCCGGCAGGATACCCAGCCGCCCCTGTGACCGGCCCCGCCGACACGACCACCAGCCCGACGGTCCCGGTCGCGACCGGCGAGGGCCTCTACCCTCCGGTGCGTGGCCGACGAGCGCTCACTGCCCGCACCGTGGCGCGATGCGGTGCTCGATCCCGGCAGCTTCCTCCCGGTGCTGGTGCTGTGCGTCGCCACCATGATCGTCGTCCCGTTCACCGGGCTGGTGCGCGGCGGCGGCATCCTCGCCTTCCCCTTCACGGTCGCCCTGGTCGTCGTGGCGCTCCGCCGCTCGGGGGTGTCGCCGGCGACGATGCGGTTCGCGGCCGTCGTGATCGGCGTGGTGGCGGTGTCCTCCATCACGGCGCTCGTCGTCGGCCTCGTCACGGAGGTGGACGATCGCCACGTGATCACGATCTCCAGCGCCGGCTTCGCCGTGCTCTTCGCGCTGGTCTTCCCGTCGATGGTCCGTGCCGCACTCGGGCACCGCCGCGTGAACCTCAACACGCTGACCGCGGCCGTCAGCGCCTACCTGGTGATCGGCCTGTGGTTCACCATGATCTACCTCGCCCTGGCCTCGGTCAGCCCCCAGCCGTTCTTCGCCGGGAGCCCCACGCCGACGGTGGGCGAGTTCGAGTACTTCAGCTTCGTCACCCTCACCACCGTGGGCTACGGCGACCTCGCCCCGCTGGCGCCGGCCGGGCGGGCCGCGGCCGTCGCGCAGGCCATCCTCGGCCAGGTGTACCTCGTCACCACCGTGGCGCGGGTGGTGAGCCTCTACGGCTCCGAACGTCGCGCCGCCGAGGCGCCGGGGGGCCTCCACGAGTTCCGCAGCCGCAACGCCGACTGAGCGCGACGGGCGTGCGGGGGTCCGGACGCGACGGTGGGCCGGCCCCGAAGGACCGGCCCACCGGGCGTCAGGTCGACGTGACCCGGACCGGAGCCCGGCTCACATCATCCCGCCCATACCTCCCATGCCACCCATGCCGCCCATGGCGGCAGCCGCCGCAGCGGCATCGCCGGCCGGCTCGGGCTCGTCGGCGACGAGGGCCTCGGTGGTGAGCAGCAGTGCGGCGATCGAGGCGGCGTTCTGCAGCGCCGCCCGGGTCACCTTGGCCGGGTCGATGACGCCGGCCTTGAGCAGGTCGACCATCTCGCCGGTGGCCGCGTTGAGGCCGGTGGTACCGGTCTCGGCCTCGACCTGCTGGACGATGACGGCGCCTTCGAGGCCGGCGTTGTCGGCGATCAGCCGGGCCGGGGCCTCGAGGGCGCGGTGCACGGCGCGAGCACCGGTCGCCTCGTCGCCGTCGAGTCCGGCGATCACGTCGGTGACACCGGCGCGGGCCCGGAGCAGGGCCGTGCCGCCACCGGCGACCACACCCTCCTCGATGGCCGCACGGGTGGCGCTGAGCGCGTCCTCGATGCGGTGCTTCTTCTCCTTGAGCTCCACCTCGGTGGCGGCGCCGACCTTGATGACGGCCACGCCGCCGGACAGCTTGGCGAGGCGCTCCTGGAGCTTCTCGCGGTCCCAGTCGGAGTCGGTGTCGTCGATCTCACGCTTGATCTGGGCGACCCGGCCGTTCACGTCGGCCTCGTCGCCGGCACCCTCGATGATCGTGGTGTCGTCCTTGGTGACGATGATCTTGCGCGCCGACCCGAGCAGGTCGAGGGTGGTGGAGTCGAGCTTGAGACCCACCTCCTCGGAGATGACCTGGCCACCGGTGAGGATGGCCATGTCGGCGAGCATGGCCTTGCGGCGCTCGCCGAAGCCGGGGGCCTTCACGGCCACCGAGTTGAAGGTGCCGCGGATCTTGTTGACGACCAGCGTGGCGAGAGCCTCGCCGTCGACGTCCTCGGCCACGATCAGCAGCGGCTTGGCCGACTGCATGACCTTCTCGAGCACCGGGAGCAGGTCCTGGACCGAGGAGACCTTCGAGTTCACGAAGAGGACGTACGGGTTGTCGAGCACCGCTTCCTGGCGCTCGGCGTCGGTGACGAAGTACGGCGAGAGGTAGCCCTTGTCGAACTGCATGCCCTCGACGAAGTCGAGGTCCATGCCGAAGGTGTTCGACTCCTCGACGGTGACGACGCCGTCCTTGCCCACCTTGTCGATGGCGTTGGCGATGACCTCACCGATGGTCGTGTCGGCGGCGGAGATGCTGGCCACCTGGGCGATCTCGGACTTGTCGTCGATCTCCTTGGCCTGGGCGTGGATGCTCTCCACGGCGCTGGCCACAGCCGCCTCGATGCCCCGCTTGAGGCCGAGGGGGCTGGCGCCGGCGGCCACGTTGCGCAGGCCCTCGCGCACCAGGGCCTGGGCCAGCACGGTCGCGGTGGTGGTGCCGTCACCGGCGATGTCGTTGGTCTTGGTGGCGACCTCCTTCACCAGCTGGGCGCCCATGTTCTCGAACGGGTCCTCGAGCTCCACCTCTCGGGCGATGGAGACGCCGTCGTTGGTGATGGTCGGGGCGCCGAACTTCTTGTCGAGGACGACGTTGCGGCCCTTCGGGCCGAGCGTGACCTTCACGGCGTCGGCGAGCTTGTTGACGCCCGCCTCGAGGGCGCGCCGGGCGTCCTCGTCGAACTTCAGGATCTTGGCCATGTGGTGGTCCTTACTTGATGACGGCGAGCACGTCGCGCGCGTTGAGGATCAGGACGTCTTCACCGTCGGCGGTGATCTCGGTGCCGCCGTACTTGCTGTAGACGACGGTGTCGCCGACCTTCACGTCGACCGGGATGATCTCGCCGGTCTGGTCGCTGCGGCGACCCGGGCCCACGGCCAGGACCTCGCCCTGCTGGGGCTTCTCCTTGGCGGTGTCGGGGATGACCAGGCCGCTGGCGGTGGTCTCCTCGGACTGTCCGGGGCGGACGACGATGCGGTCCTCGAGGGGGTTCAGGTTCATTGGAAGGCGCCTCCGTTGGCGGGGTCTGGCACTCGCGGCAGGGAAGTGCTTAGCACTCGCCCCGATCGACTGCTAACGATAGGGCGCGCTCGGGCGGGGAGCAACCCGGGCGGACAGGCGGACCCGGGCGGCGGGAGTCCCGCTCAGGACGTCGTCGAGGCCAGTCGCAGGTTGGGCATCGCGCCGGTCGACAGCGGGCTCGGCCCGTCGGAACGGAGCCGGTACCACCCCGCGGCGGCCACCATCGCGGCGTTGTCGGTGCACATCGACCGACCCGGCAGGTACGGGTGCAGACCATCGGCCATGCAGACGTCGATGACCCGCTCGCGGAGCTGGGAGTTGGCGGCCACGCCTCCTGCGAGGACGAGCCCCCGGGCGCCGAGGTCCCGGACCGCTCGGCGGGCCTTGGTCACCAACACGTCGACCACGGCCTCCTGGAACGACGCCGCCACGTCGGCCGTGGCCACGTCGGGGTGGCGACGCACGTGGTTGACCACGGCCGTCTTGAGCCCGGAGAAGGAGAAGTCGTAGCCCTCGTCGAGGATGGCCCGGGGGAAGGCGACGGCCTCGGGGTCGCCGTCCATGGCGATCTCGTCGATGGCCGGACCGCCGGGGTACCCGAGGCCGAGGTAGCGGGCGACCTTGTCGAACGCCTCCCCGGCGGCGTCGTCGATCGTGGAGCCCAGGACCTGGTAGCGGCCGTGGCCCTCCATGTGGACCAACAGGGTGTGCCCGCCCGAGACGAGCAGGACGACGACGGGGAACTCGAGCGCCGGGTCCTCGAGCAACGCCGCGTACAGGTGGGCCTCGAGGTGGTTCACCGCCACGAAGGGCACGTCCCAGACCAGGGCGAGCGTCTTCGCGGCGCTGACCCCCACCAGGAGCGCGCCGACCAGGCCCGGCCCGACCGTGGCCGCGACAGCGTCGACGTGGTCGTCGTCGATCCCGGCCTCGACCAGGGCGCGGGCCACCACCGGGGTGAGCAGCTCGACGTGGGCCCGGCTGGCGATCTCGGGCACGACCCCGCCGAAGCGGGCGTGGAGGTCGACCTGGCTCGACACGACCGACGACAGCACCGTGTGCCCGTCGACCACGACGGCCGCGGCCGTCTCGTCGCAGCTGGTCTCGATGCCGAGGATGCGTTGGCCGGTCACGGGCGGGGTCCTTCCGGGGTCGTCGGCGCGCCCTCGTCGTGCGGGGCGGGGTCGAGGCGTCGGTCGATGTCGGCGAGGCGTTCGGCATACGCGGCCTCCGCGACGTCGTGGGCCCACAGCACCAGGGCGTCCTCGACCGGCTTGGAGTAGTAGCCCTTGCGCACCCCCGCCGGGACGAAGCCGAAACGGCGGTAGAGAGCGAGGGCCGCCTCGTTGGACGCCCGCACCTCGAGGGTGACCGCCCCGACGCCGAGGTCGACGCACCGCCGGACCAGGGCCGAGAGGAGACGGGTGGCGATCGCTCGGCCGCGGTGGTCGGGGTCGACGGCGATCGTGGTGACGTGGGCCTCGCCGGCCACGAGGAGCGCGCCGGCGTACCCGACCACTCGTCCGCCCTGCCGGGCGACGAGGTAGACGCGCTCGTCACCGCGACCCAGCTCGGCGACGAAGAGACCGAGCGACCACGGCGTCGTGGAGGTGCGCCCCTCGATGCGCAGCACGGCGCGCAGGTGGCGACGGCGCATCGATTCGACCACCACCGCGCCGGCGGACGCGTCCGGCGCGCGGTCCGGGACGTCGGCGGCGGCGCGGTTCCCCGACGGGCCGGTGACGGTCACGGCCGGGTGACCCAGTTGATCTCGGCGTCGGGTCGGCGCAGGTACAGGGGTTGGAGGTCCCACGGCTTCACCCAGTCCTCGCGCAGCGCCCGCGCATGGGCCAGCATCACCAGTGACGACGCCGACGGGTAGGCGAGGCCCTCCTCGACGATCTCGGTCTTCTTCAGCCCCTCGAAGACCTCCCGGTAGCGCACCGCGCCGTCGCCGACGAGAAGGCACTCCTCGCTGGCGGCCAACAGCTCCGAGGCGAGGTCCTCGGGCGACCCGACGCGATGGTCGGTGAGGCGCTGGATGCCACCGGGCACCTGACGGTAGAAGGCGTAGAAGAGCTCGCCGCGGCGGGCGTCGATCGCCGCCACGATGAGACGGGAGGTGAACCGGACGGGGAAGGCGAGCAGGTCGAGGCTGGGCACCCCGATCATGGGCACGTTGAGGGCGTGGGCCATCGCCTTGGCGGCGGCGACGCCGACCCGCAGCCCCGTGAAGAGGCCGGGCCCGAGGTCCACGGCGACCACGCTGATCTCCGACAGCTCGATGCGGGCCTGGCGGCACGTGAACTCGATCGCCGGGGTGAGGATCTCGGCGTGCTGGCGCGCCCGGCACGACTGCGTGGAGGCCAGGACCCCCTCGTGCCCGCCGATGGCCACGCTCACCTGCACGGTGGCGGTGTCGATCCCGGCGATCAGCACGACTCGTCCCCCCGGGGGACGTCGGCCTCGTGGATCCACGGCGAGACGGCCGCCGCCAGGGCTCGGGTGCGGGCCTGCCAGCGAGCGCCCACCGGCACGAGCTCGATCACCCGGTCGTCGTCGGCGTCGTCGCAGAACGAGAAGCTGATCTGGAGGTAGTCGGCGGGGAGCACCGGGGCGACGGCGTCACCCCACTCGATGACCGTCACACCGCCCTCGTCGAGCATCTCGGGGACGCCGAGGTCCAGGACCTCGGCGAGGGCGTCGAGGCGGTAGACGTCGAGGTGGTTCAGCTCGAGGCGCCCCGCGTAGTTGTTGACGAGCGTGAAGGTGGGGCTCGTGATCCGCTCCTCGACCCCCAACGCCGCCCCGAAGCCCTGCGTGAACGCCGTCTTCCCGGCCCCGAGGTCGCCCGCCAACAACACGAGGTCGCCGGGGCGGGCCAGCTCGGCGAGCGCCGCGGCCAGCGCCCGGGTGGCCTCGACGGACGTCGTTCGGGCGTAGATCATCGGACGGCGGGGGCCGCGAACGGGACGGGCACCCGGCGATGCTACCGAGCCCCGGCCGCCGCTCAGGCGGACAGGCTGCGGATGGCGGCCTCGACGGCCCGCAAGCCGAGCAACCGGACCAGGTCGGCGTCGGCCTCGACGGCGCCGGTGGCGGCCGCGACGACGGCGTCCCCGTCGACACGGGTGTGCGGCGGGAACAGGGCGCGGGCGAACGCGTCGTGGGCACCCTGGGCCACGAGCAGGCAGCCGGCCTTGTCGAGCGCGGCGTTCGTGGCCACGACGCCGATCGTCGTGTTGGTCCCCTCGGCGCCGAACGAGGCCCGTGCCTCGCCGGCCCCGAAGAGTCCGATGGCCCCGGTGCGGGGGTCGACGGGCAGGTCCTCGAGGGCGGCACCCCGGCCCCCCGGGTCGATGTCACCGAAGGCGTTGACGGCCACGAGGGCCGACACGACGATCCCGTGGTGGCGGATCGTGGCCGCACCCAGCCCCCCGGGCCGGACGCGGTCGGGACCGCGCCACTTCCCCACCGTGGCCCCGGTGCCGGCCCCGACGCCACCGAGGGCCGTGACGACGAGCTCGGGGGCGACCGGCGCGGGACGACCGTCGTCACCCTGGTGGTCGCGGGCAACCGGAGGAGCGGCGAGCGCCTCGGCGAGCGCGGACACACCCTGCGCCGGCCCCGGGCGCACCGTGGCGTCGCCCTGGAGCAGGTCGAACAGGGACATGCCCACCACGATCGGCACCGGCCCGCCCCCGGTCGGGAACCCCCGGCCGAGCTCGGCCAGGCCGCGGACCACACCGTCGGCGGCGGCCAGCCCGAACGCCGAGCCGCCGCTCAGCACCACGGCGTCGACGTGGTGGACCAACCGCTGCGGGTCGAGCAGCGCGAACTCCCGGGTGGCCGGGGCGCCGCCGCGGACCTCACCGGAGGCGACGGTGCGCTCCGGGAACACCACCACGGTGCACCCGGTCCGGGCCACCGGGTCGGTCCAGTGCCCGACCCGCACCCCCGCCACGTCGGTCAGCACGGGGGCACCCGCATCACCGGTAGCGGCGGGGGACGCGAGGACCGATGCCGCAGACGACCTCGTAGGCGATCGTGTCGAGGCGCTCGGCCCACTCCTCGGCCCGGATCCGCTCGCCGTCCTGCTCCCCGATGAGCACCACCTCGTCCCCGACGGCCACCGGGTCGTCGCCGCAGTCGACCATCAGCTGGTCCATCGTCACGGTGCCGACGATCGGCCGGCGCCGGCCCCCGACCAGCACCTCGCCACCGGCGGCGGCCAGGCGACGGGTCACCCCGTCGGCGTAGCCGACGGGCACCGTGGCGATGGTCGCCTCCCGTTCGACGATGTGGCGCTGACCGTAGGAGATGCCCTCACCGGCCGGCACCCGCTTGACGAGCGACACCTTCGAGCGCAGCGTCATCGCCGGTCGCAGCGGGAGCCGGTCGGCCACCGCGGGGGCCGGAGGCAGGCCGTACACCCCGATGCCGGCGCGCACCATGTCGTAGCGGCTGCGGGCGTGCGCCAGCCCGCCCGCGGTGTTGGCGGCGTGGAGCATCGGCGGACGCAGGCCGGCCGCATCGAGGGCCTCGACGACGGCGTCGAACCGGTCGAGCTGCTCGGCGGTGAAGGGGTTGTCCGGCTCGTCGGCGACCGCGAGGTGGGTGAACATCCCCTCCAGCTCGATGCTGCCGTGCCGCGAGAGCCGCTCGGCGAGGCCGAGCGCCGCCTCGGGACGGACGCCGACCCGGTTCATGCCGGTGTCGACCTTCAGGTGCACCCGGGCGACGCGACGTTCACGCTTGGCGGCCTCGGCCACGGCCTCGACCGCGTCCTCGGTGTAGACCGCGATCCGCAGGTCGAAGCGCACCGCGGCGGCGACGTCCTCGAGCCGCGGCTGGGAGAGCAACAGCACCGGTGCGTCGATCTCCGACCGGCGCAGCACCACGGCCTCCTCCACGAGGGCGACCGCCAGCCAGTCGGCGCCGGCCTGCAGGGCGGCGCGGCTCACGGCGATGGACCCGTGGCCGTAGCCGTCGGCCTTCACCACCGCGCAGAGCCGGGCCGGTGCCACTGCGGCGCGGAGCGCCTGGACGTTGTGGACGACCGCGGCGAGGTCGACGTCGGCCCGGGTGGCCCGCACGTCAGCCCGCGTCGTCGGCGTCGGACCCCTCGACGTCGGCGTCGGACCCCTCGACGTCGGCGTCGAGGACGATGGCCCTGACGATGTCGCCGCGGGCGATGATGCCGACCAGCACGCCGTCGGCGTCGACGACGGCCAACCGATCGAGGCCGTGCTCGTGCATGAGCGTCGCGGCCGTCTCGAAGGTGTCGTCGGGGCCGACGGTGGCGCCGACCTCGGCGGTCATCACCTCACCGACCGTCGCACCGAGCGCCTTCTCCAGGTCGGCCTCGTAGCGCTTCTTCGACTTCGGCAGCTCGAACACCCCGCCCAGCAGGGTGATGACCGTGGGCAGGTGGATCCGGGCCTCCTCGACGATGAGGTCGGCCGTCGAGAGCATCCCGATCACCCTGCCCTCGTCGTCGAGCACGGGACCGCCGTCGATGTCCTGGCGGACGAGGTCCCGCATGGCGTCGCGCACGTTCTCGTCCGCGGTGAAGCTCAGGACGTCGGTGACCATCACGTCACGTACGGGCTTGTCTCGAAGCATCGGTCCTCTTCGACGGTGAGCCGGATCAGGTCCCCAGCGCCGTGACCTCGGCGAGGGCGGCGGGCACGGCACCCGGGAGGTCCCCGGCCACCAGGCCCCTCGGCCAGCCTAGGGCGCCCGCCCTGCCGTGCAGGAACGCTCCGGCCGCCGCGGCGCGCAGCGGTGGGAGGCCCTGGGCCAACAAGGCGCCGATGACCCCGGCGAGCACGTCACCGGTACCGGCGGTGGCGAGTCGGCGGTCGCCCGTGGTGCTCACCAGCACCTCGCCGTCCGGGGCAGCCACCACCGTCGCCCGACCCTTGAGCAGCACGACCGCGCCGACGTCGGAGGCGAGACGCCGGGCGGCCTCGACCCGGTCCGGGCCCGGTGGCGCCCCGGCCAACCGGGCGAACTCGCCGTCGTGGGGGGTCAGGACGGTGGTCGGCCCGACGACACCCGCCGCGTCACGGCCGAGCGCGGTGATCCCGTCGGCGTCGACGACGGTCGGCAGCCCCCGCTCGGCGGCCGCGGCCACCAGCCGGCGCACCTCGTCGATCGTGCCCGCCGCCGTACCGAGGCCGTTGCCGACCACCAGAGCCCGGAAGCGGTCGAGGTCGCCGACGACCGCCGAGGCCCACCCCTCCCCGGGCAGATCGGTGAGCACCGCCTCCACCGGGGCTCCCCGCGGCAGGCCGCCCGGGGTGCTGAGCCGTACGTAGCCGGCGCCGCTGCGGGCGGCGGCCGCTGCGCACAGGGCGGCGGCGCCGCTCATGCCGGGACTGCCGGCGACGATCCACACGGCGCTGCGCCACTTGTGCGCCGCGGGGACCGTGTCGGCCAGCCAGCCGGCCACGGCCGCCCCCCCGACCAGGTGGGCGGTGGCGCCGCTGACGTCGAGCCCGATGTCGGCGACGACCACCTGCCCGGCGAGGTCGACCCCGGGAGCGACGACGAGGCCGGGCTTCAACGCCGCGAAGGTCACCGTGGCCGTGGCGGCGAGCACCCGCTCGCTCGGCTCCCCCGTGAGCCCGTCGACGCCGGAGGGGATGTCGACGGCGAGGACGGGGGTGTCGGGGTCGACGGTGGGGGCTGCGAACTCGCCTCGGAACCCCGTGCCGAAGGCGGCGTCGACGACGAGGTCGGCGGGCGGGAGCTGCGCCGGCGCCTCGGCGACGTCGAGCTCGACGACCCGGACCCCCAGACGGCGCAACCGACGAGCGGCCTCGCGGCCGTCGTTGCCGTTGTTGCCCTTCCCCTCGAGGATCACCACGCGGCGTCCGTAGCCGCCGCCCATCATCGAGATCGCCGCCCTCGCCACCGCCCCCCCCGCCCGACCGATGAGCACGTCGACGGGCTCGGGGGCCGCGGCGTCGACGGCCCCCATCTCCGCGGGGGTGACGATCGGGACCAGTCCACCCGCGGTGGGCAGGCCCACGCCGAGGTCGACCGGCGCGGGGGGTCGCCCCGCCGCGGCCCCCGGACCGGGGACGCCACGGCCGGGGTCGGGTGCCCGCTCAGCGACGACAACCGCCGCGGCGACGAGATCGCCGTGGGTGAGCGTCACCTCGACCGCGGTCACCCCCAGCGCCTCGGCCCGCTCGGCGGCCCCGCCCCGCAGGACCAGCGACGGTCGACCGGCGTCGCCACGGACCACCTCCACGTCGTGCCACCCGGCCGGACCGATGCCCACCCCGAGCGCCTTGAGGGCCGCCTCCTTGGCGGCGAAGCGGACGGCGAGCCGCTCGACCGGGTCCCGGCCCTGTTCGGCGTAGGCCCGTTCGGCGTCGGTGAAGAGGCGCTCGGCCACCCCGGGGCGGCGCGCCAGCACGGCCCCGAAGCGCTCGAGGTCGACGACGTCGACGCCGAGGCCGACGATCACGAGCGCCAGCGATCCGCCAGGTCGTTGACCGGCTCGGTCATGAGGTCGACGACGTCGACCGTGGTGAGCAGGTCGTCGCGGAAGACGGGCTCGGTCTCGGTGACCGCGTTCTTGATCGCTGCGTACCGGTTGCGGTAGCCGAGCAGCACCGCCCGCAGGGCCGGGAGCGAGAGGTCGTCACGCAGGTCGACGTGGAGGAGGGCCAGACCGGTGGGCTGACCGTCCTTCACCTCGGGCACGATGATCACGGTGCGGCCGTCGCTGCGGCCCCGGGCCACCAGCACCGTCCGCTCGACGGCCACCCAGCGCTTCGTGCCCCGCAGACGCGGGTCGTGCTCCGTGCGGCTGCGCAGGTCTCGGCCGATGCCGCCCCGATCGACCACCACGACGGTGGCCTCGTCGGCCACGTCGCCCACCTCCACCCGGCCCTCGATCGCATAGCGGGTGTACCCCCGCACCTCGGCCACCATCGGGCCGAGGGCGCTCAGGGTGCGTAGCGTCGAGTAGGTGAGCCGGTCACGAGCGGCCCCCGCGGCCAGGACCTCGCGCACCAGCGGGACCTGCAGCAGCGTCTCGTCGCTGCGCGAGATGCCCACCGTCACCGTCTTGGCCTGGTGCTTGATGGCGTCGATGGGGCGGGTCAGCTCGTCGATGGCCCGGCTCAGGGCGATGGCGAGGTCCTCGAGCACCACGCCGGGCGTGCCGACCTTGCCGTGCTCCACCTGGTAGGCCTCGAGCGGCACCATCTCGAGGGCGAAGCGCCACGTCGACGCCAGCCGGACGGCGGTGGACGCCTCGAGGTGCCCGTCGTAGCTCCCGGCGCGCAGCCCGTCGAAGAAGCGGGCCGCAGCCGCCGCGAACGGCTCGCGCAGCTCGCGCAGCGCGGCCTCACCCGAGCGGCCCGCCGCGGCGGCCTCGTCGATGGCGGCGCGCGCCTCGCGCAGCGGGCGGGCCTGGGCATCGACGGCCAGGGCGGCCTCGTAGCCGAAGAGGTGGCCGACCATCGCCGAGAGGACGAACGCCAGGCGCGGGTGCACCACCGGCACAGCGATGACGTGGAGGGCGGCGGAGAACCTCGCCTCCCCCTCGGTGGCGACGACGACCGGCGCCGCCTTGTGCGCCCGGTAGATGGCGACCTCCTTGGCCACGTCGTCGACGTTGGAGCCCTGCAGCCCGGCCGCGCACACGAGGATGAGCGGTTCGGAGGAGAGGTCGATGTGCTTCTTGTCCTCCGTGCCGTCGCAGGCGATGGCCTTGTAGCAGAGCTCGCTGAGCTTGATCCGCACCTCCTCCGCGGCGATGCGGTTCACGCCGTTGCCGACCACCGCCCAGTAGCGCCGGGACGGGGCGAGGTCGTGGGCGGCCCGGGCGATCTCGGGGCGCAGCGCCATCACCTGCTCCATCGCCTCGGGCAGGGCCCGCAGTCCGTCGAGCACCTCGGCCCGGGCCGCCGCCGTTGCCGGGTCCGACCCGGCGAGCACCGCGGCGAGGTCGACGGCGAGGAGGTGGCAGGCGGCGATCTGGGCGTAGAAGGCCTTCGTCGAGGCCACGCTCATCTCCACGTCACGACCGTCGGAGGTGTAGAGCACCCCGTCGGCGCGGTCGGTGAGGTCGCTCCCGCGCCGGTTGACGACCGCGATGACCCTCGCTCCACGCGCCCGAACGAGGTCGACGGTGCGGTTGGTGTCGGTGGTCGTCCCGCTCTGGCTGACCGCGACGACGAGCGTGTCGCTCATGTCGTCACGCAGGTCGAAGCCCGACAGCTCGGTGGCCAGGACGGCCTCGGTCCGCACCGCCGTCCCCGGCGCCAGCGCGGCCATCGCCTCCACGAGCGACCGTCCGGCCACGGCGGCCGTGCCCTGACCGATGACGAGCAGACGGGTGAGCGAACCGTCGCGCAGGCCGTCGCGGACCGCCGGCGGCACCACGTCGGGGCCGAGCGTCACGGTCGGCCCGTCGGGGCCGTCGACGAGCTTGCCCCGCAGGGTCTTGCGGAACGACGCCGGCGCTTCGCCGATCTCCTTCAGGAGGTAGTGCGGGGCATCGCCCCGGTCGATGTCGCGCGTGGTGATCTCGGCGACGGCCAGGTCGGCCGCGGCCACGGGGAGCGGGGTGGCGTCGTAGGCCTGGCGCTCGATCCCCTCGACGAGGCCGGCCGCATCGCCGCGCAGCACCACGACCTGGCCCACGCTGGCGGGGTTGTCCGGGTCGACGGGCACCTCGCCGTCGAGGCGCAGGTAGGTGTCGGTCTCCTCGACGACGCCGTAGGGCTCGCTGGCCACGACGTAGGCGTCCTCGGCGAGGCCGATGTAGAGGGCCTGGCCGCTCCCCCGTAGCGCCAGCAGGAGGTCGGCGGGCTCGTCGGCGACGTTGGCGGCGATGGCCACCGACCCCTCGAGGCGGTTGACCGTCCGCCGGAACGCCTCACCCGTGCCGCCTCCCTCGGACAACGACCGGCTGGTGAGGGTGGGGATGACCTTGGCGTCGGTCGTGATCTCGGGCGCGATGGACAGGCCGTCGGTGACCTTCAGGTCGGCGAAGTTGTCGACGTCGCCGTTCAGCACGGCGGTGACGTAGGCGCCCCGGGCGCCGTCGAGCTGATCGGAGTTGAGCGGATGGGCATTGGGCTCGGAGACGATCCCGACGCTCGCCCACCGGGTGTGGCCGAGCACCACCGCCTGCGCGGCGTCGTTGCCGAGCGCCTGGTGCAACAGGGCGTCCGCGGTGATCGCGGCCCGCAGGTGCCGGGTGTTGTCGCCCAGCTCGCCGATCTCGGCCGCCGCCTTGTACACGAAGCTCAGGTGGCCCTCGGGGGTCCGCACGGCCATCGAGGAGAACAGCGGGTCGGCGGCCCGCTCCGCCAACGCCGCCCGGATGGCCGGGGCGTGGAGGTCGAGCCCATGGTCGCGCACCAGCAGGTGGAGGCCCGCCGAGTCCCGGCCGCGGACCTCGAGCCGGTCGATCGCCGAGAGGGCCTGGTGGACGGAGAGGTGGACGGCGAGGGCCGCCGGTCCCGCGCCCGGGCCGGCCAGGGCCTCGACCTCGACGGCAGCCCGGAGACGATCGCGGCGCAACCCCCAGACGGCGTCCTTCAACTCGATGAGCGCGGCGTTGAGAGACTCGAGGTCCCTGCCGGCCACCGACCCCTCGTCCAGCTGACGCTCGAAGGCGCGGACCTTCCCGTCGAGGTCGTGGGAGAGGCTCTCGACCGCCGTGCGCAGCCTCGCCGAGGCGATCATCGCCCGCAGCCCGGGGAGGCTGGCGAGCAGCCGGTCCGCCGCCGCCGCCCGGGCGGCCGCGGCGGCGACCGTCGGCAGGAGGCCGGCATCGACGGGCCCGTCGAGCACCTCGGTGAGCAACGCCGCGGTCTCGGCGAGCAGGTCCTCGATCTCCCCCGCCGACGGGACGGCACGCTCGGAGGGCCGCCGAACGACGGCGATGATCCCGCACATGAGCCGACGGCCTCCTCGGTTGGGTCCGGTGGGCGGATCGGTCATCCGTCGACCGGACGGCGACTCGGACCGGCCGAGTCTACGACCCGTCCCACCTCACCGGCGGGGCACCGTTCAGGTCATCGGCGGGACACCGCTCAGGCGCCTGCCGCCCGTACGGCCTCGGCCAGGCGGTCGGCGACGGCCCGCGCATCGGCCTCCGTGGCGGCCTCCACCATGACCCGCACGAGCGGCTCGGTGCCGCTGGGTCGGATGAGCACCCGGCCCGTCGGTCCCAGCCGGCGCTCCTCCTCGGCGATCGCCTCGGAGAGGTCCGCCACCAGGTCGGGGCGCCGTTCGGCGACCGTGACGTTGACCAGGACCTGGGGGAGCCTGGTCATCGCCGCCCGGGCGAGCGCCGAGAACGGCGCCGGGGCGCGGTGCACGAGGTCGAGCACCTGGACCGCGGAGAGCAGGCCGTCGCCGGTCGTGGCCAGGTCGGCGAACACGATGTGACCGGACTGCTCACCGCCGAGCGACCAGCCGCCCTCGGCGAGCGCCTCGAGGACGTGGCGATCGCCGACCGGCGTGTCGACCACGGTGATGCCGGCCTCGGCCATGGCGAGGCGGAACCCGAGGTTGGTCATCACCGTCACCACGACATGGTCGTCGGCCAGCAGGCCCCGCTCGCGCCGGTCCACCGCGCACAGGGCGATGAGCTGGTCGCCGTCCACGAGGCCGCCCAGCTCGTCGACGGCCAGCAGCCGGTCGGCGTCACCGTCGAAGGCGATCCCCGCATGGGCGCCCGCGGCCACCACCGCCGCCTGGAGCGACGCGGGGTGGGTCGAGCCGCACCCGTCGTTGATGTTGGTGCCGTCGGGATCGGCGTGCAGCACCGTGACCTCGGCCCCGAGGCGGCGCAGGGCCTCCGGTGCGAGGTGCGACGCCGCGCCGTTGGCGCAGTCGACGACGACGTGCAGACCGTCGAGGCGCCGCTCCCCGATCGACGCCACGACGGCGTCGACCCACCGACCGAGCGCGTCCTCGTCGACCGGTCCCGACCCGGTCAGCGCCCCGCCGGCGCCGGCGACGGGCGCCATGGGGGGCGCGGCGAGGTGGCGGTCGAGCGCCTCCTCGAGGCGACGTTCGGTGGCCACCGGGAGCTTGCGGCCGCCGGCGGCGAAGAACTTGATGCCGTTGTCGCTCCACGGGTTGTGGCTGGCCGAGATGACGGCGCCGGGGATGCCCCGTTCGGCCGACACCCACGCCACGGCGGGGGTGGGCGCCACACCCAGGACCTGCGGGCGGGCACCCCCGGACGCCAGGCCGCTCGCCAGCGCCGCGGCCAGGCGGGGGCCGGATCGCCGCGTGTCGCGCCCGATCACGAACCCGTCGGACCCGCCGAGCACCTCGGCGGCAGCCGCGCCGAGGGCGGCCACCGATCGGTCGTCGAGCTCGTCGGCGGGGCCGCGGACGCCGTCGGTGCCGAAGCGGAGGCTCATCGCTCCCGACGCCCCGGGGGACGGTTCAGCGCTTCGAGTACTGCGGAGCCTTGCGGGCCTTCTTGAGGCCGTACTTCTTGGATTCCTTCTTGCGATCGTCGCGAGTGAGGAACCCGGCCTTCTTCAGCTCGGGGCGCATCTCGGGGTCGACCTCGACGAGCGCCCGGGCGATGGCGTGGCGCAGGGCGCCGGCCTGACCGGAGATGCCCCCTCCGTCGATGCGGCAGTCGACGTCGTAGGTCTCGGCCGTCTCGGTGATCCGCAGCGGCTCGGTGAGGATCATCCGGTGGGTCTCGGAGGGGAAGTACTCGGCGACGGGGCGCTTGTTGACCGTGATGACGCCCGTGCCCGTGCGCAGGTTCACGCGGGCCACGGCCCGCTTGCGGCGGCCGGTCGACTGGACGAGGGGGTTCGGCATCAGAGGAGTCCTTGCGGCGCGGGTCAGGAACGAGCTCTGGCGTGCGCCAGCTCGAGGGTCTGGGGGGACTGGGCGGCGTGGGGGTGCACCGGCCCGGCGTACACCTTCAGCTTGCGGATCTGCTGACGGCCGAGGCGGTTCTTCGGCAGCATCCCCCGGACGGCACGGCGAACCGCCTCCTCGGGCTTGTCGGCGAGGAGCGTCCCGTAGGTCTGGGAGCGCAGGCCACCGGGGTACCCGGAGTGGCGGTGCACCATCTCCTTGGCCCCCTTGTCGGAGGTGAGCACGACCTTGGCGGCGTTCACCACGATGACGTGGTCGCCGGTGTCGAGGTGCGGGGTGTAGGTCGGCTTGTGCTTGCCGCGCAGCAGGCGGGCGACTTCGGTCGACAGGCGGCCGAGGACCATGCCCTCGGCATCGATGACGTGCCAGTCGCGCTGGATCTCGCTGGCCTTCGGGGAGTAGGTGCGCACGCGCAAGCCTCGGCTTCTGTTCGCTTCGACGATCGGGCTCGGGGCGACACGCACAGAGGGCGGCGCGCACCAGAGCAGCAGGCAAGCGTACCGGTGCCCGGCCGGGCGGGGCAACTCGCTCAGTAGTCGACCGACCAGAGGCACAGCCCGTGCGGCGGGGCGATGGTGGTCACCGCCGCCCGGTCCCGGGCCCGCAGGATGCCCGACATCTCCCCCGCTCGGCGCCGGCCCCGCCCCATCTCGACGAGCGTGCCCACGATGCTGCGCACCATCTGGTGGCAGAAGGCGCCGGCGGTGATCTCGAATCGCACGATGTCGTCGTCGAGCTGGGTCCAGCGGGCGTCGAGCACCCGACGCACGAGCGAGACCTCCTCGCCGGCGCCCTTCGGGCGGCGGCAGAACGACGAGAAGTCGTGGCTGCCGATGAGCGGGTCGCACCCGAGACGCAGCACGTTCACGTCGAGGGGCGCGGCGACCCACCAGGTCGTCCCGGCGAGGAACGGATCGGGGATCGGGCGGTTGAGGACGGTGTAGCGGTAGGTGCGGGACCGCGCCGAGAACCGGGCGTCGAAGTCGGGGGCGACGACCGCCGCCTCCCGCACCACGACGGCAGGCCCGCACTGACGGGTGACGGCCCGAGCCAGGCCGTCGACGTCGATCCCGTCCAGGTCGGCGTCGAAGCTGACCACCTGGCCGTGGGCGTGGACGCCCTTGTCGGTACGACCGGCCACGGAGAGCTCCACGGGGTGGCGCAGGACCCGCTCCAGCGCATCGACCAGCGTGCCGGTGACGGTGGGGACGCCCTCGTTGGCCGCCATCCCGTGGAACCCCGACCCGTCGTAGGCCACCACGAAGCGGATGCGGGCCCGCGGGCGTTCGGCGCCCGTGGCCTCGGCGTCCGTGGCGTCGGGGCCCGGACGCGCCTCGGCCGACCCCTCGAGGTCGGCCGACGTGCTCATGGCGAACGAGCGGGGTTCAGACCAGCTCGATGCGCGCCATCGGGGCGTTGTCGCCCTGGCGCGGGCCCAGCTTGAGGATCCGGGTGTACCCGCCCGGACGCTCGACGTAGCGGGGGCCGATGTCGTCGAACAGCTTCGACGCCATCTCCTTGTCGCCGAGGTAGGCGACGACCTGGCGGTGACGGTGCAGGCCGCCCTTCTTGCCCTTGGTGATGAGCTTCTCGGCGACCGGCCGGAGGGCCTTGGCCTTGGCCTCGGTGGTCACGATGGCCTCGGCGGCGAACAGCGACGCGGCCAGGTTGGCCATCATGAGCCGCTGGTGCGAGGCGCTGCCGCCGAAGCGGCGGGCTTTGCGTGGGGTTGCAGGCATGGTGGATCAGTCCCGGTGCTTGAGCGAGAGGCCCCGCTCGTCGAGCTTGACGATGACCTCGTCGAGCGACTTCTGGCCGAAGTTGGTGATGGCGAGCAGGTCGTCCTCGGTCTTCTCGAGGAGCTCGCCGACGCTGTTGACCTGGGCCCGCTTGAGGCAGTTCCGTGGCCGCTCGGAGAGGTCGAGGTCCTCGATGGGCAGGTCGAGGTCGGGCGACCCGGTGGCGGTGACGCTCACCTCGCCCAGCTCGAGGCCCTGAGGCTCCTCGCTCATCTCGGCCACGAGCTGCACCAGGGACTGGAGCGTGGCGCCGGCCGAGGCGAGCGCCTCGCGGGCGGTGATGGAACCATCGGTCTCGACGTCGAGGATCAGGCGGTCGAACTCGGTGGAGTGCTCGACCCGGGTCGGCTCGACGGAGAACGTGACCCGCCGCACCGGCGAGAAGATCGAGTCGACCGGGATCACGCCGATCGTGCTCGAGGTCTTGTTCCGGTCGGCGGACACGTAACCCCGGCCCTGCTCGACGGTGATGTCGATCGCCAGGCGCCCGTTGCCGTTGAGGGTGGCGATCGTGAGCGTCGGGTTGAGGATCTCCACGTCGGCGGTGACGGCGATGTCGGCGGCGGTCACCACACCGGGCCCACGCGCGTCGAGGCGCAGGGTGACCGGGTCGTCGCTGTGCACCCGCAGGACGAGGTCCTTCAGGTTCAAGATGATGTCGGTGACGTCCTCGGTCGCACCCTTGATGGTGTCGAACTCGTGGAGGGCCTCGTCGAAACGGACCTGCGTGACCGCTGCGCCGGGGATCGACGAGAGCAGGGTGCGCCGGAGCGAGTTGCCGAGCGTGTGGCCGAAACCCGGCTCGAGCGGACCCACGGCGAAGAGCTGACGGTCGTCGTCGGCGTCGCCGAGCGCTTCGACCTTCGGTCGCTGCATGACCAGCATGTGTGTCTACCTCGGTTCGTTCGGGGTGAGGGTGGCGCCGACCGGGAGGTCCCGGCCCGGGGGCGCCTACTTCGAATAGAGCTCGACGATGAGCTGTTCGCGCACCGGCACGTCGATCTGCGCCCGCTGGGGCAGTTGCGCCACGGTGGCGGTGAGACCGCCTTCCCCGGCCTCGAGCCAGGCCGGCGGGGTGCGGTCGAGCACGTCACGGTTCCACTGGACGGCGACCATCTCACGGGCCTTGTCGCGCAGGGTGACGACGTCGCCCTGGCGCACCCGGTAGCTCGGGATGTCGACGCGCTTGCCGTTGACGTTCACGTGCCCGTGGCCCACGAACTGGCGGGCCTGGGGACGGGTGGCCGCCCACCCGGCGCGGTAGACGACGTTGTCGAGGCGCAGCTCGAGGAAGCGGAGCATGTTCTCGCCGGTGACGCCCTCACGACGGCTGGCCTCTTCGTAGAGGTTGCGGAACTGGCGCTCGGACAGGCCGTAGGTGAAGCGGGCCTTCTGCTTCTCCTGCATCTGGAGCAGGTACTCCGAGGGGTTCCCACGGCGGCGGGTGCGGCCGTGCTCGCCCGGGGGGTAGGGCCGCTTGTCGAGGGCGACGGTCTCGCCCTTCGTCCCGAAGATGTTCGTGCCCAGGCGACGCGAGACGCGGGCCTTGGGGCCGGTGTAGCGAGCCATGTCAGACCCTCCGACGCTTGGGCGGGCGGCAACCGTTGTGCGGCACCGGCGTGACGTCCTTGATGCCGGTGACCTCGATCCCGGCGTTCTGGATGGAGCGGATCGCCGTCTCCCGACCCGATCCGGGGCCCTTGACGAGCACGTCGACCTTGCGCACGCCGTGCTCCATGGCGCGTCGGGCGCACTGCTCGGCGGCGGTCTGGGCAGCGAACGGAGTGCTCTTGCGCGACCCCTTGAAGCCGACGTTGCCGGCCGAGGCCCAGGCGAGGACGTTGCCCTCCTGATCGGTGATGCTGACGATCGTGTTGTTGAACGAGCTCTTGATGTGGGCCACCCCGTAGGTGACGTTCTTTCGTTCCTTCTTGCGGGGACGGCGGCCCCCGGGCGCTGGTTTGGCCATTACTTGCGTGCCACCTTCTTCTTGCCGGCCACGGTCTTCTTCGGGCCCTTGCGGGTGCGGGCGTTGGTGTGGGTGCGCTGGCCGCGGACCGGGAGGCCGCGTCGGTGGCGCAGGCCCTGGTAGGAGCCGATCTCCATCTTGCGGCGGATGTCCTGGTCGACGTCACGACGCAGGTCGCCCTCGACCTTCAGGTTCTGGTCGATCCAGGCGCGGATCCGGTTGACCTCTTCGTCGGTGAGGTCGCGGACGCGGGTGGACCGGTCGATGCCGTTGGCATCGCAGATCTGCTGGGCGCGGGTGCGCCCGATGCCGAAGATGTAGGTGAGGCTGATCTCGAGCCGCTTCTCGCGGGGGACGTCGACGCCGGCGATACGGGCCACGTCAGCCCTGCCGCTGCTTGTGTCGGGGGTTCGTGCAGATGACCTGCACCCGCCCGTGGCGGCGGATCACCTTGCACTTCTCGCAGATCTTCTTGACGCTCGGTCGGACTTTCATCGCCTGGATCCTTCGATCAGGGTCACCGGGGCGTGTTCCCCCCGGCGGGTCCGGCCAGGGGGGCCGGACGCTCACTTGGTCTGTGGTGCTACTTGTACCGATAGGTGATGCGGCCGCGGGTGAGGTCGTACGGCGTGAGCTCGACCTGGACGCGATCCCCGGGCAGGATGCGGATGTAGTGCATGCGCATCTTCCCCGAGATGTGGGCCAGCACGTTGTGGCCGTTCTCGAGCTCGACCCGGAACATGGCGTTCGGGAGCGGCTCGATGACCGTGCCCTCGAGCACGATCGCGTCTTCCTTGGGCTTCGGCAGCGGTGATCCTCCTGGTCGCATCGACCACACCCCGGCGCGCAGCGGCGAGGGGCGCGGATGGCCGACTGACGATCCTATCGGGGGACCCGCCGGGAATCCAAACGGGCACGACACGACGGGCGCCCCGGGCTCGGGCGCCGATGCGACCGTACCCCACCCCGCCACCCCGACGCGCGGAGCCCCGCGTCACGGGCGGGTCAGGATCTCCGGGCCGTCCTCGGTGACGAGCACCGTGTGCTCCCAGTGCGCCGACAGCGACCCGTCGGCGGTGACGACGGTCCAGCCGTCCTCGGTGAGGAAGGTGGTGCCCTCGCCGGCGTTGACCATCGGCTCGAGGGCCAGGGTCATCCCCGCCTTCAGCCGGGCCCCCTTGCCCGGTACCCCCACGTTGGGGACCTCGGGCTTCTCGTGCATGGCCCGGCCGATGCCGTGGCCGACGTACTCACGCACCACCGAGAAGCCGGCGCCCTCGACGGTGCGCTGCACGGCGTCGCCGACGTCACCGAGCCGGGCGTGGTCGTGCATCTCCGCGATCCCGGCCTCCATGGCGAGGCGGGTCACCTCGACGAGTCGGGCCGCCTCGGGGCTCACCTCACCGACGGCCATGGTGAAGGCGGCGTCGCCGTGCCATCCCTCGACGATCGCCCCGCAGTCGATGGAGAGGATGTCGCCCTCCTCGAGGACCGTCGGGCCGGGGATGCCGTGGACGACGACGTCGTTCGGGGAGGCGCAGATCACCGCCGGGTAGCCGTGGTAGCCGAGGAAGTTCGACGTCGCCCCCCGGCGTTCGAGCACGGCCCGGCCGACAAGGTCGAGCTCGGCGGTGGTGACCCCGGGCCGGACCGCGGCGCGGATCTCCTCGTGCATCTCGGCCACCACCCGCCCGGCGGCGCGCATGTGCCCGAGAGCGGCGGCGTCGCGGCGCACGGGCTCAGACCAGCGCGGCGTCGATGGCGGTGATGAGCCGCTCCGAGACCTCGTCGCGCCGGCCGAGACCGTCGACGGTCACGAGCACGCCCTTGCCGTCGAACCACTCGATGGTGGGTCGGGTCTCGGTGTCGTAGGCGGTGAGGCGCTTGGCCACCGCCTCGGAGGTGTCGTCGGCCCGCTGGACCACGTCGCCACCGCACACCTCACAGGTCCCGGACTCGGCCGAATCGTCGCCGACGGCGTAGATCCGGCCGCACGAGGAGCACACCCGCCGTGACGAGATCCGCTCGACCACCACGTCGACCGGGACCACGAGATCGACGGCCACGTCGATGGGCGTGAGCCCGAACAGCGCCTCGGCCTGCACGATGGTGCGGGGGAAGCCGTCCAGGAGGAACCCGCCGGCGACGACGTCGGGCGCGGCGAGCCGCTCCTCGACGACGCCGAGCATCACCTCGTCGGGCACCAGGCGCCCGGCATCCATGTAGGACTTGGCCTCGAGCCCGATGGGGGTCGCGTTGCCGACGGCCTCGCGGAGCATGTCGCCGGTGGAGATGTGCGGGGCGCCGTAGTGCTGCGACAGCACGACGGACTGCGTGCCCTTGCCGGCCCCTTGACGACCGAAGATGACGAGGCGCACCACTACTTCAGGAACCCTTCGTAGTTGCGCATCATCAGCTGGCTGTCGATCTGCTTCATCGTCTCGAGGGCGACGCCCACCGAGATGAGGATCGTGATGCCCGAGAAGCTGATGTTGTTGTCCTGGCCGGGAAGGAAGGTCGTCAGGATGAACGACGGGATGAGGGCCACCGCAGCGATGAAGAGCGCTCCGGGCAGCGTGATCCGCGACAGCACCTTGGCCAGGTAGCGCTCGGTCTGCGGGCCGGGACGGATGCCGGGGATGAAGCCACCCTGCTTCCGGAGGGTGTCGGCCTGCTTGACCGGGTCGAAGGTGATGGCGGTGTAGAAGTAGGCGAAGCCGATGATCAACAACCCGAACACCAGCAGGTGCAGCGGGGCGTTGGGCCGGACGATGTTGTCGCTCACGAAGGTCTGCACCGAGGCCCCCCAACCGTCGCTCGGGAGCACGAAGGTGAGCAGCTGGGGCAGGTACAGCACCGAGCTGGCGAAGATGATCGGGATCACGCCCGACTGGTTGACCTTCAACGGGATGTAGGTGCTCTGGCCCCCGTACATGCGACGCCCGACGACGCGCTTGGCGAACTGCACCGGGATGCGGCGCTGGCCCTGCTCGACGTAGACGATGGCGACGAGGATCAGCCCGTAGCCGAGGAGGAACAGGACCAGGGCACTGATGCCCCCGGCGGCGCGGACCCGGGCCAGCTGACCGGGGATGGTGCTCACCACGGAGGCGAAGATGAGCAGCGACATGCCGTTGCCGATGCCGCGCTGAGTCATGAGCTCGCCCATCCACATCAACAGCGCGGTGCCGGTGACGAGCGTCAGGACGATGAGCAGCACCCGGGCGACGGTGAAGTCGGGGATGAGCGTCACGGTGGAGGTGGTGAGCCCGCCCCCGCCGTTGTTGAACAGGTAGGCGAGGCCGGTGGCCTGCAGCGTGGCGATGCCGATGGTGACGTAGCGGGTCCACTGGGTGATCTTGCGCTGCCCGACCGCGCCCTGGTTCTGCCACTCCTCGAGGCGGGGGATCACGACGCCCAGGATCTGCATGATGATCGACGCGGTGATGTACGGCATGATCCCGAGCGCGAACACGGCGAACTGGGTGAGCGCACCCCCGGAGAAGAGGCTCAGGAACGACAGGAGCCCGCCGCGCTCGGCCTCCTGTTGCAGCGAGGCCAGCGCGCCGGTGTCGATGCCGGGGACCGGGATGTGGGCGCCGAGGCGATAGAGCACGATCATCGCCAGGGCGAACAGGATCTTGTTGCGGAGGTCCTGGACCTTGAAGATGTTCTTCAGGTTGCTGAGCACCGGGTTCGCTCCTGCTCGCCGCGAGGCGTGCCGATCAGCGGTTGGTCAGGTGGTTGCCCCGGACGGGCGGCCGCCTGTCGCCCCACGGCAGGGGCAGGACCTCGACAGTACCGCCCGCAGCGACGATCGCCGCCCGCGCCGACGCCGAGAACGCGTGGGCCTTCACGGTCACCGGACGGGTGATCTCGCCCCGTCCCAGGACCTTCACCAGCGAGCCCTTCCCGACGAGGCTCTTGCCCAGCAGGGTCTCGGGATCGGCGACGTCGAGGCCCGAGGCGTCGAGCACGTCGAGGTTCAGCGCCTGGTACTCGACGCGGAACGGGTTGTTGAAGCCCCGGAGCTTGGGCATGCGCATGTGCAGCGGCATTTGCCCGCCCTCGAAGCCGGCCGGGATGGTGCCGCGGGCGCCCTGGCCCTTGGTGCCGCGCCCGGCGGTCTTGCCGCCCTTGCCGCCGATGCCCCGACCGACGCGCTTGCGGCGTCGGTTGGCGCCCGCGGGGGGCTTGAGGTCATGGATCTTCACGACGCGCCGTCCTTGAGCTCTTCGACCGAGACGAGGTGCGGGACACGGGCGATCATGCCGCGGATCTCGGGACGGTCGGGAAGGGTGTTGGTCTTGCCGATGCCGCGGAGCCCGAGGGCCCGCAGCGTGCCGCGGTGCTTGGGCTTGGTGCCGATGGCCGACTTGACCTGGGTGACCTTCAGCGTGGTCATCACGCCACCTCGTCGGGGACGTGCGGTCCGCGCTCGGACTCCTTGTAGGCCTCGAGGAGCCCCTTGGGCACGAACTCCTCGGGCGACAGGCCACGCAGGCGGGCCACGTCGTCGGGGCGCTTCAGGCCCTGGAGCCCGGCGATGGTGGCGCGGGCCACGTTGATGTGGTTCGACGACCCGAGGCTCTTGCAGAGCACGTCGTGGATGCCGGCCTCCTCGAGGATGGCCCGAGCCGCACCGCCGGCGATGACACCGGTACCGGGGGCCGCCGGCTTGATGAGGACCCGGCCGGCGCCCATGCGCCCGAGCACCGGGTGGGTGACGGTGCTCCCGGCGAGGGGCACGGCGAAGAGGTTCTTGCGGGCCTCCTCGGTGCCCTTCTGGATGGCGAGGGGCACCTCCTTGGCCTTGCCGTAGCCCAGACCGACGTGACCGGCGCCGTCGCCGATGACGACCAGCGCCGTGAACGAGAACCGCCGACCGCCCTTCACGACCTTGGCCACACGGTTGATGTTGATGACGCGCGATTCCCTGAGCGGGAGGGCGTCGAAGTCGTTCGGGGCCATCAGAACTCCAGTCCTGCGTCTCGGGCGGCGTCGGCGACGGCGGCCACCCGACCGTGGTAGAGGAAACCGCCCCGGTCGAACACGACCTTCTCGACGCCGGCGGCCTTGGCCCGCTCGGCCACGAGCCGACCCACCTCGGTGGCGGCGGGGACGTTGGCGGTGCCGGCGGTGGCGACGGTCGACTCGACGGTCGAAGCAGCCGCCAACGTGCGGCCGTTGACATCGTCGATGACCTGGGCGCTGATGTGGCTGTTCGACCGGAACACGGCGAGGCGGGGCCGATCGGGGGTACCGCGCACGTTCTTGCGCACCCGGCGGTGACGGCGGAGGCGTGCGTCGCGCTTCTGCTTGGCGTTGTCGCTCATGAGATCCCTACTTCCCGGCCTTGCCCGCCTTGCGGACCACGTACTCGTCGCGGTACCGGACGCCCTTGCCCTTGTAGGGCTCGGGCTTGCGGATGGCTCGAATGTTGGCGGCGACCTGGCCGACGGCCTCCTTGTCGACGCCGAGGACACCGATGCTGGTGGGGCTCGGCACGTCGAAGGTGATCCCCTCGGGCGCCTCGACGGTCACGGGGTGGCTGAAGCCGAGGGCGAGCTCGAGCTTGTCGTTGCCCTTGGCGGTGGCCCGGTAGCCGACGCCGACGATCTCGAGGTCCTTGCGGAAACCCTCGGAGACGCCGACCACCATGTTGTTGACGAGGGAGCGGGCCAGGCCGTGGAGGGCCCGGCTGCGCCGTTCGTCGTCGGGGCGCTCGACGACGAGCTGGCCGTCGTCCTGGCGGATGGTGATCGGGGCCGGCAGGTCACGCTCGAGCGTGCCCTTGGGGCCCTTCACGGTGAGGTGCTCACCCGCGATGTCGACGTCGACACCGGCGGGGACGGGGATCGGAGCTCGTCCGATGCGGGACATGGCTCGCCTCCTACCAGACGAAGCAGAGGACTTCGCCGCCCATGCGGCGCTTGCGCGCCTCACGGTCGGTCATGAGCCCCTGGCTGGTGGACAGGACCGCCACACCCAGGCCGCCGAGAACCCGAGGGATCTTGTCGGCCTTGATGTAGACGCGCAGACCCGGCTTCGACACACGCTTGACCCCGGAGATCACGCGCTTGCGCTCGGGCGAGTACTTCATGGTCACGGTGAGGACGCGTCCGGGACGACCCGGGTCGTCGCCGACGGTGAAGCCCTCGATGTAGCCCTCCTTCAACAGGACGGCGGCCAGGGCCTCCTTCACCTTGGAGGAGGGCATGCGGACCTCGTCGTGCATCGCCGTGTTGGCGTTGCGGATGCGGGTCAGCATGTCTGCGATGGGATCGGTCATGGTCATCGAATCGCCTCCCTCACCAGCTGGCCTTCTTGAGACCGGGGATCTCCCCGGCGTGGCCGAGCTCGCGTAGGCACACGCGGCACAGCAGGAACTTGCGGTAGACGGCGTGGGGCCGGCCGCACCGCTGGCAGCGGGTGTAGCCGCGCACCTTGAACTTCGGGGTGCGCCGCTGCTTGTTGACGAGCGCCTTCTTGGCCATTACTGCTGCCCCTCACGCTTGAACGGGAAGCCGAAGGCGCTGAGCAGGGCCTTGCCCTCGGCGTTGGTACGGGCGGTGGTCACGATCGTGATGTCGAAGCCGCGGGGGACGTCGATCTTGTCGTAGTCGATCTCCGGGAACATCAACTGCTCGGGCACGCCGAACGTGTAGTTCCCGTGACCGTCGAAGGAGTTGGCGGGCAACCCCCGGAAGTCGCGGATGCGGGGGATCGCCAGGCTGATCAGGCGATCGAAGAACTCCCACATGCGATCGCCACGAAGGGTGACCTTCACGCCGACGGCGTTGCCCTCACGCAGCTTGAAGCCGGCGATCGACTTCTTGGCCTTCGTGACGACCACCTTCTGTCCGGTGATCTGCTCGAGGTCGCGGACGGCGCCCTCGATGAGCGAGCTCTGCTGGAGGGCCTTGCCCACTCCCGAGTTGATGACGATCTTCTCGAAGCGGGGGACCTGCATGATGTTCTCGAGGCCCAGCTCGTCCTTGAGGGCGGCGCGGATCTCGTCGTTGTAGCGCTGCTTCAGACGGGGGACCGTCACGGTGTCGGTGCTCACGAGATGTCCCCCTCGCACTTGCGGCAGATGCGGACCTTGGTGCCGTCGGGCTCGAAGCGGTACCCGACCCGGGTGGGCTTCGAGCAGCTCGGGCAGATGATGGCGACGTTGGCCACGGGGACGGGCATCTCCTTGTCGATGATCCCGCCCGGGTTCGTCTGGCTGAGCGGCTTCTGGTGCTTCTTGGCGATGTTGACGCCGTCGACGATCACCCGGCCGGCCGACGGGATGGACCGGGTGACGGTGCCGGTCTTGCCGCGGTCCTTGCCGGTGAGCACCTGGACGCGGTCGCCTTTGCGGATCTTCATCACAACACCTCCGGGGCCAGCGAGACGATGCGCATGAACTTCTTGTCGCGCAGCTCCCGCCCGACGGGGCCGAAGATGCGGGTGCCACGGGGCTGCATCGTGTCGTTGATGAGCACGGCGGCGTTCTCGTCGAAGCGGATGTAGGAGCCGTCGGGACGGCGCTTCTCCTTCTTCACCCGGACGACGACGCACTTGACGACGTCGCCCTTCTTGACGGCGGCACCCGGGATGGCGTCCTTCACGGTGGCAACGACGACGTCGCCGATCGAGGCGTAGCGACGGCGCGAACCGCCGAGCACCTTGATGCACAGCACCTCTTTCGCGCCGCTGTTGTCGGCGACGCGGAGTCGGGTCTCCTGCTGGATCATCGGGCCCGCTCCAACACGTCGACGAGGCGCCAGCGCTTCAGCTTCGACAGCGGCCGGGTCTCGGCGATGCGGACGCGGTCACCCTCGGCCAGGTCGTTGGTCTCGTCGTGGACGTACATCTTCGAGGTGCGCTGCACCGTCTTGTTGTACCGGGGGTGGCGGACCCGGTCGGTGACGGCCACGACGGCCGTCTTGTCCATGGCGACCGAGACGACGACGCCCTCGCGCACCTTGCGCGGGTTCGGTCGGCTCTCGGTGCTGGCCGCGGTCTCATCAGCCATCAGTCGGTCTCCTCGTTGGCCGCCAGCGCCTCGGCGGCGGCGATCTCGCGCTCGCGCAGCTCGGTGTTGATGCGGGCGATCTGCTTGCGGACGACACCGAGGCGCGAGGAGTTCTCGAGCTCGCCGGTGACGTTCTGGAACCGGAGGTTGAACAGCTCCTCCTTGGCTTCGTCGAGCTTCACGAACAGCTCGGCGTCACCGACGTCGCGCAGGGACTCCTTGGTCCTGGCCATCAGAGCGCCTCCTCACGAACCACGAACTTCGCCTTGATCGGCAGCTTCTGGATGGCCCGGTCGATGGCCGCACGGGCCACGACGGGGTCGTTGTAGGACAGCTCGAAGAGCACCCGGCCGGGCTTGACGACCGCAACCCAGTGCTCGGGGTTGCCCTTGCCCGAGCCCATGCGGGTCTCGGCCGGCTTCTGGGTGACGGGCTTGTCCGGGAAGATGTTGATCCAGACCTTGCCGCCGCGCTT
>JALOLR010000021.1 GCA_025455885.1 Acidimicrobiales bacterium | reverse complement strand
ACACCACCAGGATCGCCCCGTCGACCTGGGCCGCACCGGTGATCATGTTCTTGATGTAGTCGGCGTGGCCGGGCATGTCGACGTGGGCGTAGTGACGGTCCCCCGTCTCGTACTCCACGTGGGCGATGTTGATCGTGATGCCCCGCTCACGCTCCTCGGGTGCCTTGTCGATGTTCGCGAATCGCCGCCGTCAGCGTCGTCTTGCCGTGGTCGATGTGGCCCATCGTCCCGACGTTCGCATGGGGCTTGGTCCGCTCGAACTTCTCACGCGCCATCGTGCTGTCTCCTGGGTGCCTTTCGCAGGTGCTGCGGGATGCCCGACCGGGGGCCCAGACGGGTTGGTGTCGGCGGTCGGACTCGAACCGACGACCACTCGATTATGAGCCGAGTGCTCTAACCATCTGAGCTACGCCGACGAGACCCCGACGGGGCCGAGCCTCGCCGGAGGGAGCCCCCTGACAGAATCGAACTGTCGACCTTTTCCTTACCATGGAAACGCTCTGCCGACTGAGCTAAGGGGGCGCGCCTGGCGCACGAGACGCCGGGCACAGGGCGACCACTATGCCACGGCCCCCCCTTGCTCCCCAACTCCGCCCCCGGCGACCCTCAAGGCGGTTCCCGGACCGGTCGAGAACCGAGAGGTGAGGTTGACGCGCGTGGTGCTCGAGTCCGACGGGAGGGCCTTCCGGCTCGACCTCCACCCCCGTTTCGCGGTCGTCTCGGGCCTCGAGCCCGCCGAGCGCAGGAGCCTCACCCAGGCCCTCGTCACCGCGATCGGGCCAGGGCGCCGCGGCCTGCACCTCGAGGTCCGCGCCGACGACGACCGCCACCTCGCCGTCTTCCGGCCGCCGGGCCGTCCCGCCCGGGTCGTCGACGTCGACCACGCCGTCGACGTCACCGCGACCTTCGCCGACGTCGACGGCCGCCCCGACCTCGCGGCGAGCTGCGGCGTCGTCCGCGGCGAGGCCACGAAGCGGATGGTGCTGGGGCCCGACGACCTGGAGAGCCGGTCGTCGGTGGAGGACCGCGTCGCCACCCTCGCCCGCCTCGACCAGGCCCGGCTGTGGGAGGTGGCCGACAAGGTCAACGAACGTGCCCACGAGCTCGCCGAGGTGGCCGGCGACGTCGACGACCTCGACCCCGGCCTCGTGGCCACGGTCGACGACCGCCACCGCGCCTTCGAGGCCGCGCAGGCCGAGCAGCAGCGCCGCCAACGCGTGTGGCTGCTCTTCGGCGCCAACGCCGCCCTGCTCGCCCTTCCGGTGGCCGCACTCGTCGGATGGTGGCTGGCCGTCCCCCTGCTGATCCTGGCCGGCGTCATGACGGCGTGGTCCGCTCGGCAGTGGCAGGTGGTCGAACAGGCCCGCCGCGCCGAGCAGGAGGCCCTCGACGAGGCCGGCGCGGGGTCGTTCATGGCGTTCCAGATCGCCAGGGTCGAGCGGGTGATGGGCTCGGAGAGCCGTCGCCGCCAGATGACCGACGCCGCCGCCGCGCACCGGGCCGCGCTCGCCGAGTGGGGGCTGCTCGCGGGCACCATCGAGGTGGAGTGGGCCCTCGCCCATCGCAACGAGGTCCGTGACGCCGCCGCGGCGCGACGGCGCTCCGAGGACCGCAGCCCCATGGCAGCGGTTCGGCCGGCGGTCGACGAGGCCGCCGCCGAAGCGCTCACGCGCCTGCGGGCCAACCTCGGGATCCGCTCGGTCGGCAGGCCGACCTCGGAGTCCCTGCCGCTCATCTGCGACGACCCGCTGGTCGACCTCGATCCGGCCGCCAAGCCGGCGATGCTCGAGGAGCTCGTCGAGGCGTCCCGCTCCCGGCAGGTGATCTTCCTCACCGGCGACCCCGACATCGCGGCGTGGAGCCGCGTCGAGGCCCTCACCGGAGAGGTCGGGCTGGTGGAGGGCGCGCCGGTACGGTGAGGCGGTGCTGCTCCGCCTCGCCCGACTCGGGGACGCCCAGGCCATCCTCGACATCTACAACGCCGAGGTCCTCGGCTCGACGGTCACCTTCGACCTGCGCCCCCGCACGCTGGAGGAGCAACAGCAGTGGCTCCGCGACCGGTCGGGGGCCCTCGCGGTGGTGGTCGCCGAGGAGGACGACGAGGTGGTGGGGTTCGCCTCGCTGTCCGTGTACCGGGACCGTCCCGCCTACAGCACCACCGTCGAGGACTCGGTCTACGTGCGCGACGACCGGCGCGGCACCGGGCTCGGCCGGGCGCTGCTGACCGAGATCGTCGACGTCGCCACCGCCCAGGGCTTCCACACCGTGATGGCCAGGATCGTCGGGCACCACACCGCGTCCATCGAGATGCACCGCCGGGTCGGGTTCGACGTCGTGGGTGTGGAGCGCGAGGTCGGCCGCAAGTTCGGGAACTGGCTCGACGTCGTGGTGATGCAGCGGATGCTCGGGCCCGTCGACGCCGGTTTCGAGCCCGGGGCGCCACGTCGCTAGAGTTCCCCCGCTGGGTCGGTGCCCGAGTGGCCAAAGGGAACGGGCTGTAAACCCGTCGGTTCTGCCTTCGATGGTTCGAATCCATCCCGGCCCACCAGCTCCGGCCCCATGGCCGGGTGATGTCGACCGCCCCCCGGGGCGGTCGATGCGCGCCGGGCCTCCGGTCGCGGTAGACAACGGGACATGCCGAGCTTCGACATCGTCTCCGAGGTGGACCTCCAGGAGGTCCGCAACGCCGTCGACCAGGCCGCCCGAGAGGTGGCCACGCGGTTCGACTTCAAGAACACCGGCTCGTCGATCGAGCTGAACGGGACCGAGATCGAGATGCGGTCGGCGAGCTCCGACCGCCTCAACGCCCTGCGCCAGGTGCTCGAGGAGAAGCTCGTCAAGCGCAAGGTCTCGCTCAAGGGCATCGAGCACGGCAAGGTCGAGGACGCCGCCGGGGGGACGGTGCGCCAGGTCTCGACGCTGTCGGCGGGGATCAGCTCCGACAAGGCCCGGGAAGTCAACAAGGCCATCAAGGCGCTCGGGCTCAAGGGCGTGCAGTCCCAGACCCAGGGCGACCAGGTCCGGGTCACCGGCAAGAAGCGCGACGACCTCCAGTCGGTGATCGCCGCCCTGAAGGACGCCGACCTCGGCATCCCGTTGCAGTTCGAGAACTTCCGCGATTGACGGCGCCCTCGTCGGCTGCGCCTCCTCGGAACGCGATGCGCCTCGGTCGCTGGCGCTTCCCCTCGCCGCCTGACCCCGGGGGGTCTGGGGATGCGGGGCGTTGCCCCCGCAGAACGGCCGCCGGAGGCTCTCCCCCGGGGATGCGGGGGCCTTGGCCCCCGCAGATCGGCCGCCGGAGGGTCCCCCCCCCCCGGGGGTGCGGGGGCGTTGCCCCCGCAGTACGGCCGCAGGAGGGTTCCCCTCCGAGGACCGTGAGTGCCGAGCGGAGCGAGGCTCCACCGAACTCGGGCCGAAAGGTCTCCTTTCGGCCCGAAACTCAGTCGTAGTAGCCGGAGTGGATGTAGACGCAGGGGACGCCCTCGGTGTGGAACATGTGGACGTTGCGGCGGTCGTCCTCGAAGGCCAGCCGCAGGTCGAAGCCGTAGTCCCGGAGCTCACCGACGGTGCGCTGCTTGTAGGACCGGCTCGACCAGTGGTCGTCCCAGTCGCGCATCACGAGCAGGTCCCAGCGCAGGTCGTAGCGCTTCAGCCACCCGACGGTCTGGGGCCGGACCCTCCCCGGCCGGGCGGTGAGCAGCACCACGTGGAGGTCGGGGTCGAGCACGTCGAGGAGGCGGGCCACCTCGGCGATCAGCTCGTCCTCACCGCAGGCCTCGAAGAAGGCCTCCCAGTCGCGGAACGGGCGGTCGAGGTAGTGCTGGCGGGTGGAGGCGTCGGAGAGCACCCCGTCCATGTCGAACACCACCGCGGGCCCGGGCGGGACCCGACCGTCGCGCCACTGCCAGTTGTCGGGCTCGCGGAACGTCACGTCCCCAGCATGGCCCGGGTTCACCCGGCCGCGGCGCGGATCGACTCGACCACGCCGGCGTCGGCCAGCGTGGTGGTGTCACCGAGGTCGCGCCCCTCGGCGACGTCACGCAGCAGCCGGCGCATGATCTTGCCGCTCCGGGTCTTCGGCAGGTCGGGGACGACGATCACCCGTTGCGGGCGCGCCGTCGGGCCGATCCTCACGGCCACGTGCTGGCGGATCTGCTCCACCAGGTCGTCGGTCGGCTCGGCGGAGCCCCGCAGGATGACGTAGCCGACGATGGCCTGCCCGGTGATCGGGTCCTCGGCGCCCACGACGGCCGCCTCCGCCACCGCAGGGTGGTCGACGAGGGCGCTCTCGACCTCGGTCGTCGACACCCGGTGGCCCGACACGTTCATCACGTCGTCGACGCGCCCGAGGAGCCAGAGGTACCCGTCGTCGTCGACCTTGCAGCCGTCGCCCGCGAAGTAGCGGCCCGGGAACCGGCTCCAGTAGGTCTCCCGGAACCGGTCCGGATCGCCCCAGATGCCGCGCAGCATGCCCGGCCAGGGGCGGTCGATGGTCAGGTACCCGCCGCCGGCGGTCACCGGTTCGCCGTGGTCGTCGACCACGCCGATGCTGATGCCCGGGAGCGGGAGGGTGGCCGAGCCCGGCTTGAGGGTCGTCACCCCGGGGAGCGGGCTGACCATCTGCGCCCCGGTCTCGGTCTGCCACCAGGTGTCGACGATCGGGCACCGACCACCCCCGACGTGGGTGTGGTACCACATCCACGCCTCGGGGTTGATGGGCTCGCCCACGGTCCCCAGGAGGCGCAGCGACGAGAGGTCGTGGCCCTCGAGCTCGCCCTCGCCCCACTTCATGAACATCCGGATGGCGGTGGGGGCGGTGTAGAGATGGGTGACCCCGTAGCGCTCGACGATCGACCAGAGCCGGTCGCGGCCCGGCGTGTCGGGGGTGCCCTCGTAGATGACGGAGGTCGCGGCGTTGGCCAGCGGCCCGTAGACGATGTAGCTGTGGCCGGTGACCCACCCGATGTCGGCGCCGCACCAGTACACGTCGGTCTCGGGTCGCAGGTCGAACACGTAGCGGTGGGTGAACGTGGCCTGGGTGAGGTAGCCCCCGGTGGTGTGCATGATGCCCTTGGGCTTGGCCGTGGTGCCCGAGGTGTACAGCAGGTAGAGCAGGTCCTCGCTGCCCATCGCGACGGGTTCACACACCGGGTCGGCGGCAGGGACCACCTCGTGGTACCAGTGGTCGCGGCCCTCGACCATGGTGACGTCACCACCCGTGCGGCGCACCACCACCACGTCGGTCACGGTCGGGCAGCTCGGCAGGGCGATGTCGACGTTGGGCTTGAGCGGCGACGGCGCCCCCCGGCGGTGGCCCCCGTCGGCGGTGACCACGACCTTGCACCCCCCGTCGTTCACCCGGTCGACGATCGAGTCGGGCGAGAAGCCGCCGAAGATCACCGAGTGCGCGGCCCCGATGCGGGTGCAGGCCAGCATGGCCACGGGGAGCTCGGGGATCATCGGCATGTAGATGGCGACGCGGTCGCCCTTCTCGACGCCGAGCGACCGCAAGACGTTGGCGACGCGCTGCACCTCGCCCAGCAGGTCGGCGTAGGTGATGGTGCGGGTGTCCCCGGGTTCGCCCTCCCAGTGGAACGCGACCCGGTCGCCGAGCCCGGCGTCGACGTGACGGTCGAGGCAGTTGACCGAGACGTTGAGCTCGCCGCCGACGAACCAGCGGGCGTCGGGGAGGTCCCACTCGAGGACGGTCGAGAAGTCCGTGGACCAGGTCAGCAGCTCCCTGGCCTGGCGCGCCCAGAACGCCTCGACATCGGCGGCGGCCTCACGATGGAGGCGGTCGTCCGTGACGAGGGCCTTCGCCACGAAGTCCGGCGGAGGCGGGAACCGGCGCTCCTCGGAGTAGTAGTCCTCGATCGTCGGATCGCCCACGGCGGCCCACCCCTCTCGCGTCGTCTCCGGCCGGGACACTAGTGGGCCGTCCCCTCGGCCCGGCCGGCCGGTGTCAGGGATCGACGGTCCACCGCAGCACGCCGAAGGCTCCCAGGCCGGCGGGATCGAGCAGGGCCTCGGCCTCCCTGATCCGGCTGCGGCCGCGCACCGCCTCGAGGTCACCGAGATGGGCCCGCTCGGCCCACGTGCGCCGGCCCTCCTCCACGAGCTCGTCGATCCCGTGGGCAAGGAGGAAGTCACGCTGGGTCACCACCGACGCGCCGGGCTGGCGCCGGAGGAGCTGGTCGACAGCGACGTCCGCGGTGATGTCCTGGCTGCCGGGCTCGGCGAGCGGGTGGCTCCCCCGCTCGTGGCCCCGGAACGTCCGGAGCCACCCGAGGTCGTCGACCAGGGCGAGCCGCTGATCGGTGACCAGGTAGTCGAGGACCACCACGAAGCCGGCGTCGAGGTGGCGGCGCACCTCGCCCACCCACGCCGCGGCCGCCGCCTGGTGCGGTACCCACACCCCGGCCGCCACACCCTCGAGGGTCGCGGCGGCGTCGGCGACCGGGCGGGCGACGACCGTCGCCACGAAGTCACCGTGGTCGCCCGACCCGACCCGGAGCTCCTCGACCCCACCGTCGGTACCGGCCCTGACCACGTCGAAGGCCACGTTGTCGAGCAGCTCGTTGGCGAGCACGACGCCGGTGAAGCCCGGCGGCGGGAGCGCTCCCGAGGACACCGTGACCGGTCCCGCCCCCGCACGGGGTCGGACGACCAGGTCGACGGGGACGTCGACTCCCAGCTCACCGGCGAAGCCCCTCAGGTGCTCGGCGTGCCGCCGCCGTTGGCGCTCCGAACGCTCGACCATCACGTACACCAGCGCCGGCGTGCACCGCGGCTCGGCGCGGGTGACCGTGCGGGCCAGGGTGCCGAGACCGGCCCCGACGTCGGCGACGACGAACGGGTCGGGGCGTCCGAGCTCCTCCCACCACCGGTCGAGCGCCCGGGCCAGCACCGCCCCGAAGAGGGGCCCCACCTCGACGCTGGTCAGGAAGTCGCCGCGACCCCCCGCCCGGCCCCCGGAGGCGAAGAACCCGTCGTCCGGGTCGTAGAGCGCGGCGTCCATGAACGCCGAGAAGGCCAGCGGGCCCTCGTCGGCGATGCGGCGGCGGAGGCGCTCGGCCAGCGGGACCGCGGCAGGCACCACGGACGCCGGTGGATCAGCCGCCGAGGCCGAGCAGCGTGACGGAGTCGGTGAAGCGGGTGAAGACCGCGGGGAACACCCCGATGACGATGGTGAGCACCGCGGTGAGCACGACGGCGGCCGCCAGGGAGGCCGGGACCTTGATCGGCGTGCGGTCCCCGTCGGGCGCCTCGTCCATCCACATCACCCGCATGAGCCGCCCGTAGTAGGCGAAGGCGATCACCGAGTTCACGGCGACGAACACCGCGAGGGAGTACCCGGCGAGGTTGTCGGCGCTGACCAGCGAACGGAAGATCTCCAGCTTGCCGAACCACCCCGCGGCGGGCGGGATGCCGGCCAGCGCGAACAGAAACAGCGTCATGGCGACGGTCAGGCCCGGGGCGTAGGAGAACAGGCCGCCGAAGCTGGACAGCTCCGCCGAACGTGTCTTGCGGGCCACGGCGATGACGACGGCGAAGGCGCCGAGGTTCATGCTGGCGTAGATGAGCAGGTACACCACGATCGCCTGCAGCGACTGGGTGCCGACGTCGCCGTTGGCGCCGGCCACGGCCAGCGGGGCGAGGATGTACCCCGCCTGGGCGATGCCGGAGTAGGCCAGCATGCGCACGACGTTGGTCTGGCGCAGCGCGACGAGGTTGCCGATGGTCATGGTGAGCACGGCCAGCACCCACAGCAGGGGCCCGTAGACGTCCTCGCGGCCGTAGAAGCCCACGAAGACGAGGGCCATGAGCCCGACGAAGCCGGCGGCCTTGGTGGCCACGGCGAAGAAGGCCGTGACCGGGGTCGGGGCCCCCTCGTAGGTGTCGGGCGCCCACGAGTGGAACGGGACCGCCGAGACCTTGAAGGCGAAGCCGATCACGACGAAGACGATGGCCAGCGTCACGAGGGGGGCGGTGTCGGCCGACCCGTCGACGACCTCACCGATGTCGGCCAGGATCGTGGAGCCGGTGAGGCCGTACAGCAACGACATCCCGTAGAGCAGGATCGCGGAGGCGAACACACCCATCAGGTAGTACTTCAGGCCCGCCTCGTTGCCCTTGACGTCGCGCTTGCGCCAGGACGCCAGCATGTAGGCGGGGATGGAGAGCATCTCGAGGGCCACGAAGAGGCTGATGAGGTCCCGGCTCGACGCCATGAACATCATGCCGACCACCGAGCCCACGACGAGCATGTAGTACTCGCTCTCCCAGTAGTCGCCCTCGGCGATGTAGTTGGTGGAGAGCAGGATGACCACGTAGGCCGACAGGACGAACAACGCCTTCAGCACCAGGGCGAAGTCGTCCACCACGTAGGCGCCGCCGAACATGACCCGGTCGGTGCCGTCCATGGCGAGGGTGACGATGGGGACGAGGGCCAGGAGCAGGCCGATCCCGGACAGCGACGACACGGTCCAGCGGGCGTCCTCGCCCGTGAAGGCGTCGACCAGCAGCACCACGCAGACCGTCGCCACGACGATGATCTCGGGCGCGAGGGCGTGCAGGTCGACCGCGGGGGTCTCCCAGGCGAGGACGGCCAGCTGGGCGAGCACGGGTCAGATCCCGAAGGCCGACATCGTGGTGACGATGGCCGGGTCGGTGACCTTGAAGATCAGGTTGGGCACGATGCCGAGCACGACGATCAACACCACGAACGGGGTCCAGGCCAGGTACTCGGTGAGCGTCATGTCCTTGATCTCGGGGTTGTCGGCGAACTCCTCCTTGGGCGTGCCGAACGCGACCCGCTGGTACATCCACAACAGGTAGGCGGCCGCCAGCACGGTGCCGAGGGCGGCGACCACCATGTAGACCCGGAACAGGCCGACGTTGAGATCGGCGCCCGGGTTGTAGGCGGCCAGGATCGCCGGGAACTCGCCCCAGAACCCGGCCAGGCCGGGGAGGCCGAGCGAGGCCATCGCCGAGAGACCGAGGATCCAGCCCATCCGGGGGGCCTGCTTCAACATGCCTCCCAGGCGGGAGATGTCGAGGGTGTGGTAGCGGTCCTTGGCCGAGCCCGCCACGAAGAAGAGCATCCCGGTGATGAGGCCGTGGGCGACCATGCCGAAGATGGCGGCGTTGATGCCGATGTCGGTCAGCGTGGCGATGCCGAGCATCACGAAGCCCATGTGGGCGACCGAGGAGAAGGCGATGAGCCGTTTCATGTCGGTCTGGGCGAGGCAGCACAGCGCGCCGTAGATGATGCCGATCACCGCCAACAGCCCGATGAAGGGCGCCCAGCGCTCGGCCGCCTCGGGCAGGATCGGCAGGGCGATCCGCACGAAGCCGTAGGTGCCGAGCTTCAGGAGCACGGCGGCGAGGATGACCGAACCCACGGTGGGCGCCTGGGTGTGGGCGTCGGGCAGCCACGAGTGGAACGGGAAGATGGGGACCTTGATGCCGAACCCCATGAACATGCCGCCGAAGATCCACAGTGCCGCACCGATCGAGATCCCCTGCGCCAGGTCGGGCAGGAGGATCATCGAGAACGAGTGCATCATCTCGCCGTCGACCATCACCTCGTCGGACAGGAAGTACAGCGCCAGGAAGCTGACGATCATCAGCGCCGACCCGAACAGGGTGTAGAGGAAGAACTTCATCGACGCGTACTGGCGCTTCTCGCCGCCCCAGACGCCGATCATGAAGTACATCGGGAGCAGGACGACCTCGAAGAACACGAAGAACAGGATCAGGTCCTGCGCGACGAACGTCCCGATCATCCCGGTCTCGAGGATGAGGATGAGGATGAGGAAGGCCTTGGGGTTGCGCGGCTCGGGGAAGTGGTTCCACGAGTAGACGATGCACAGCGGCACGACCAGCATCGTGAGGGCGATGAGCGGGAGGGAGATCCCGTCCATGCCGACGATGTAGCGGCTGTTGATGACCGGGATCCAGGCCTTGTCGACCAGGAACTGCAGCCCGCCGTCGCTGTAGTCGAACTCGGTGAACAGGGCGACGCCCACGCCGGCCACCACGAGGCTCGTGACGAGGGCCACGATCTTGTGGAGCTCCTCTTCCCTCTTCGGGATCACGAGCATCACGGCGGCGCCGACCAGCGGCAGGAACACCGCCAGGCTGAGGCCCCAGTCGTTCAAGAAGTCGTTCATCGGCTTGACGTTTCCCTGCTTCTCAGAGGACGAACACGAACACGCCGGCGAGCACGGTTGCCCCGGCGAAGAGGATGGCGCCGTACTGCTGGACCTTGCCGGTCTGCAGACGACGCAGGATCTGACCGGACTCCTCGGACACGGTCCCGGAACCGTTGACGAGGCCGTCGACGGCGAACTGGTCGATGTTGCGGTACACGATGACGGCCGCCCGCCGGAAGACGGCGGCGACCCCGTTGACGACCCCGTCGATGACGTGCTGGTTGACCCAGTCGGCGCCCCGGGCGAGAGGCCCCTTGACCCCGCCGGCGATCACGTCGGTGTAGAGGTGGTCGAGGTAGTACTTGTTCTCCAGGAACGTGTAGCCGCCGGCGGCCCACCGGTTGCGGCTGGTGAGCCCGTGGGGCCCGAGGTTCTTCGCGTAGTAGGCGTAGGCGACGTAGAGACCGGTGATGCCGAGGACCGTGGACAGGATGGCGATCCACGGCGTGAACGAGGCGTGCGAGATGGTCGGGAAGGCGAAGCTCGGCTCGACGTAGTGCTCGAAGCGGACGACCGCTCCCTCGGTGAGCTCGAGGCCGAAGAACGACCTGGGGAAGTTGAGGAAGCCGATGAAGACCGCGAGCCCGGCGAGGACGACGAGCGGGACGGTCATGACCCGGGGGGACTCGTGGGGGGTCCCGTGGCCCCGGTATTCGCCGCGGAAGGTCATCCAGTAGGCCCGCCCCATGTAGGCGGCGGTCATGAACGCGGTGACGAGGCCCATGACCAGCATCACCGTGTAGGGGTTGCCCTGGCCGGCGTTGGCGCCCGCCAGGATCTCGTCCTTCGACCAGAACCCGGCGAACGGGAAGATGCCGATGAGGGCGAGCGAGGCGATGACGAACGTGATGTGGGTCGTCTTCATGTGCGTGCGCAGCCCGCCCATCTTGCGCATGTCGAAGGTGTGGTGGGCGGCGTGGCTCACCGACCCGGCCCCGAGGAACAGGCAGGCCTTGAAGATGGCGTGGGTGAACAGGTGGAACACGCCGGCGGTCCAGGCGCCCACACCGAGCGCCATGACCATGTAGCCGAGCTGAGAGATCGTCGAGTAGGCCAGCACCTTCTTGATGTCGTACTGCACGAAGGCGAGGACGCCGCCGATGATCGTGGTGATCCCCCCGATCAGCGCGACGTAGTGCATGGAGCTCGAGCCGATCGCCAGGCCCGTCCAGAAGGCCGGGAACAACCGGGCGATCAGGTAGACGCCGGCGACGACCATCGTGGCGGCGTGGATGAGCGCCGACACCGGGGTGGGGCCGGCCATCGCGTCTGGGAGCCAGGTGTGGAGCGGGAACTGCCCCGACTTCGACGTGACGCCCGCGAAGAGGCAGAGGCACCCGACGAGGAGCAGGGTCGTGTTGGCGCCCGGCGACAGTGCGTACTCGTTGATGTGGAGGACCCCGAAGCTGGTGGCCCCCGCCGCGAAGAAGGTGATGATGACGCCGAGGATGAGCCCGACGTCGCCGACGCGGTTCGTGAAGAAGGCTTTCAGGGCGGCGTCGCTGTTCTTCTTCTCCTCCCACCAGTGCCCGATGAGGGCGAACGAGCAGAGGCCGACCAGCTCCCAGCCGACCAGCATCTGGAGGGTGTTCGAGCTGACGACGTAGAAGAGCATCGACGCCGTGAACAGCGAGAGGAACGCGTAGTAGTGCGTGTAGCGGACGTCGCCGCGCAGGTACTCGGTGGAGTAGATGTGGACCAACAGGGAGATGAGCGTGACGGTGAAGAGCATCATCGCCGTCAGACCGTCGACGAGGGTTCCTGCGTCGAACTCGATCTCACCGAACGTGAACCACGGCACCGAGGTCACGACCGGCGGGACCGCCTCCTCCTCCTTGCCCTCGGCGCCGGCGGCCAGCTCCGTGGCACCGGCGGCGGCCTCGGTCGGGCCCGCGGCGACCTCACCGTCGCCGGGAGCGACCGCGGCGACGGGGACGAGCGCCTCCTCCTCTCCGCCGGGCTGCACCTCTTCGGTGCCCTCGCCGACCTCCGGGGGGTGGTTGACCCGATCGATCCACTGGCCCGCCACGACCAGCGACAGCACGAAGCAGATGCCCACCGCACCGATGCCGATGCCGGAGGTGGCCCGCGTGCCGAGGCGCTTGCCGACGAACAGGATGATCAGGAACGACGCCGCCATGACGGCGGGGAGGATCCAGACCTTGTCGAGGAGATTGGGGATCACGACGACGTCAGCCCTTCAACAGGTCCAGCTCGGAGACATCGATGCTCTGGCGGTTGCGGTAGATCATCAAGACGATGGCGAGGCCCACGCCCACCTCGGCGGCGGCGATGGCGATCACGAAGAGCGCGAACACCTGACCGGACATGTTGGCGACGTCCCCGGCGTGCCACATCGCACCGAAGGCCACGAGGTTGATGTTGACGGCGTTCAGGATCAGCTCGATGGACATCAGGATCAGCACGCCGTTGCGACGCGCCAGGACCCCGTAGACGCCGATGCAGAAGAGGATCGCCCCGAGGATGAGGAACTGGTTGACGAACACGGCTCAGTCCCTCCTGGCCAGGACGATGGCGCCGATGAGCGCGACCAGCAGGAGCACGGAGATCACCAGGAACGGCAGCAGGAAGGTCGAGAAGATCGAATCGCTCACCTGCGCGGTGCGCTGGACGGCGATGTCGCCGAACTCGCGGTCGCGGAAGCCGTCCCAGAGGGCGTAGCTCAGCACCCCGAGGAGGGCCACCCCGATCACCCCGGCGGTGACCTTGGCCGGGGTCGGGTTGTCGAGGTCCTCGTCGAGCCCCGTACGGGCCCGGGTGAGCATGATGCCGAACAGGAAGAGCACGATCACCGCGCCGAGGTAGACGAGCACCTGGGTGACGGCGACGAACTCGGCGGCGAGCAGGATGTACTGGGCCGCCACGCCCGACAGGACCAGGACGAGCCACAGCGCGGCGTGCACGAGGTTCCGGCAGGTGACGACGCGGACCGCGCCGAACACCATCAGCGCGGCGATCACGTAGAACGCGATGTTCTGGGCGACGAGGAGGGCGAGCACTAGCGGGGGACCTTCTTGACCTTCGCCTCCGACCCGGCCTCGTACTCCGGGAAGTCGGGGACGGTCTGCATCCACTGCCCCAGCCGGGTCTTGTCGTGGAGCAGGTCGGCGATGCGGACCTCGGAGTACTCGTACTCCGGGCTCCAGAAGAGGGCATCGAAGGGGCACACCTCGACGCAGATCCCGCAGTACATGCACAGCGAGAAGTCGATGTCGAAGCGGTCGAGGGCGTTCTTCTGGCGAGGCTTGCCCCCCTCGCGGCGGGGCGGGGCGAGGTACTTGTGGGCCTCGATGAAGATGCACCAGTCAGGGCACTCGCGTGCGCAGAGCATGCAGGCGGTGCAGTTGTCCTCCTGGAGGGTGATGACGCCGCGGGCCCGGGGCGCCGGCACCTCCTTCTCGTGGGGGTACTGCGTCGTCTGCGGGCCGTCCTTCAGGGTCGTGACCATCTCACCGAACGTCACGCCGAGACCCTTGATGAGGCCGGGGACCTTGGGCATCAGAACACCACCTTGAACACGCCGGTGACCATGAGGTTCACGAGGGCGACGGGGATGAGGACCTTCCAGGCGAAGGACTGCAGCTGGTCCTCGCGGAACCGCGGGTACGTGAAGCGCACCCAGAAGATGATGAACGAGACCAGCATGACCTTCGCGAACAGCACGATCGGTCCGAGCACCCAGTAGAGGTCGCTGTCGGTGCTGAGCCAGGGGACCGCCCACCCGCCGAGGAAGAGGACGGAGGCGATGGCGGCGAAGGCGAAGGCGGTGGCGAACTCGGCGAGGAAGAACAGGAGGAACCGGAACCCCGAGTACTCGACCTGGTAGCCGCTGACGATCTCGGACTCGGCGACGGGCATGTCGAACGGGGGCTGGGTGAGCTCGGCCTGGACGGCGGCGATGAAGATCACGAAGGCCACGAACTGCGTGAGGATGAACGGGTTGCCGATGCCGCCCCACCCGAAGATCTCGCCGCTGTTCTGGGCCTCCACGATGCCGTTCATGCTCAGCGTCCCGGCCTGGATGACGACGCCGACCACGGCGAGCACGAGGGGGAGCTCGTAGGCGATGAGCTGCCCCGCGGCGCGCAGGGCGCCGATCAGGGAGTACTTGTTGGCCGACGCCCAGCCGGCCATGAGCACACCGATGACCGACAGCGAGGCGACGGCCAGCACGAAGTAGATGCCGAGGTCGAGGTCGGCGACCACCAGGTTCGGCGAGGCGGGGATGGCGACGTAGAGCAGGAACGTCGAGACCAGCACCACCACCGGTGCGGCGCGGAAGACGAAGCGGTCGGCCCCCTCGGGCATGAGGTCCTCCTTCTGGAGGAACTTGGCCCCGTCGGCGACGAGCTGGAGCAGACCGCGCGGGCCGGCTTCCTGGGGGCCCATGCGGCTCTGCATCCAGCTCATGACCTTGAACAGGAAGACCATGCCGAGGATGAGCGCCGTGGTCGGCACGACGGCGGTGACGACGACGACCTTGATGAGCGTCGACAGCCAGTAGGGCGGGTCGAAGGAGGCGAGGACGGCGATCATCGGTCGATGTCACCGAGGATGAAGTACAGGCTCCCGAGGATGGCCACGAGGTCGGGGACGTAGACGCCCTTGGCGACCCACGGCACGACCGAGATGTTGTTGAACGACGGCGTGCGGATCTTCACCCGGAACGGCACGAGGTCGCCCTTCGACACGACGTAGTAGCCCATCGCGCCGAGCGGGTTCTCGGTCTCCACGTACGCCTCGCCCTCGGGGACCTTGATGATGCGGGGCACCTTCGCCATGACCGGCCCGGACGGGATGGTGTCGAGGAGCTGGTCGACGATGAGGGTGGCCTCGCGGGTCTCCTGGAGCCGGACCCACGTGCGTGAGAAGCAGTCACCGTCGGGGTGGGTCCAGACCTGCCAGTCGACGTCGTCGTAGGCGAGGCCCGGCGGGCAGGCGTCGCGGCGGATGTCCCAGTCGACGCCCGAGCCGCGCAGGTTGGCGCCGGACAGGCCGTAGGAGAGGGCCACGTCGGGGGGGATCACCCCGATGCCGCGGGTCCGGGCCTGGAAGATCTCGTTGCCGACCATCAGCGTCTCGGTCTCGTCGCACAGGTCGCGCAGCTTGGCCATGGCCCGCTTGGTGTCGGCGATCCAGCCCTTCGGCAGATCGTCCTTCAGGCCGCCGATGCGGTCGAAGTTGGGGTGGAAGCGCCCACCGGTCGCGGACTCGATCTGGTTGAGCACGTGCTCGCGGTCGCGGAAGGCGTAGAACCCCATGGTCAGGGCACCGAGCTGGAGACCGAAGTCGCCGAGGAACAGCGAGATGTTGGCGATGCGGGCGAGCTCGAAGAGGATGGTGCGGATGTGGCGGGCCCGGGGTGGGGCCTCCACCTCCATCAGCTTCTCGGCGGCGAGGATGAACGGCACCTCGTTGGCGAAGCTCCCCAGCCAGTCGATGCGGTTCACCAGCGCCGTGACCTGGGGGTACGTACGGACCTCGGTGAGCTTTTCGTAGCCGCGGTGCATGTAGCCCGGGACCGGCTCGGCGGAGATGATCTGCTCGCCGTCGAGCTTGGCGACGATGCGCAGCGTGCCGTGGGTGGCGGGGTGCTGCGGGCCGAGGTTGAGGGTCATGCCCTCGGTCTCGAGGTCGATGTTGACCCGGGCGTCGGCGGCCCGGGCGGCGATGAAGGCCATCTGGTCGCGCTCGCTGATGGCGGTCACTCGCCGTCCCCTTCCTCGTCGTCGTCGCTGCCGGGCATGGGCTCGACGTCGACGATCCCCGGCCAGGGGCGGACGCGTCGGCTCAGCAGCGGGAAGTCCTTGCGCAGGGGGTTCCCCTGGAAGTCGGCGGGCAGGTAGAGCTTGACCAGGTGGGGGTGGCCGATGAACTCGACCCCGAACATCTCGAAGCACTCGCGCTCGTGCCAGTTCGCGCCCCGGAAGTGGGGGGTCCAGGTGCCGACCCGGAGGTCGTCGTCGGGGAGGTCGGCTTTCAGGTGCACGCCGAGCCCGTCAGCGATCGAGAAGAGGCGCCCGATCACCTGGAACCGGGTCGCGCCCCCGGCGTAGCCCTGCTCCATCGGCCCGGGGTCCTTGGGCGCCGCGCCGCTGACGAGGAGGTCCTCCTGGGCGTCCATGTCGCGGCCGAAGGGGGACGGGAGCCAGTCGATGGCCGAGAGGTAGTCGAAGAACGTGAACCCCTTGGCCTTCAGCACCTCGGCGGCGGTGGGCCAGGCGTCGCGGTCGACCCGGACCCAGAGGTCGTCGAGGGGACGGATGTGGGAACCGACGACGGCGTCGCCGAGCTCGCCGACGAGCCACTCGAGGAGCGCGTCGCGGCGCTCGTCGACGACGGGGGCCTCGACGGCCTCCTCGGCCTCGGGCTCGACGGTGGTGTCAGCCGACGACAATGGGATCACCTCGCCAGCGCGCCGCCATGTCCTCGTTGGCGATGCGCTCCTGGAGCAGGACGATGCCCTCGAGGAGCGCTTCGGGCCGCGGCGGGCACCCCGGGACGTACACGTCGACGGGGATGAGCTGGTCGACGCCCTTGGTGACCGAGTAGCTGTCCCAGTACGGGCCGCCGCAGTTGGAGCAGGAGCCCATCGAGATGACGTACTTCGGGTCCGGCATCTGCTCGTAGAGCCGCAGGACCGCCGGCGAGAGCTTGTCGGTGACGGTCCCGGCGATGACGACGAGGTCGGCCTGGCGGGGGGTCGCCGGGAAGGGGATCACCCCGAGGCGCATGACGTCGTAGCGGGGGGACGCGAACGCCGCGCCCATCTCGATCGCGCAGCAGGCCAGGCCCCACTGGTAGGCCCAGATGGAGTACTTCCGGCTCAGGTTCAACAGCTTCGACACCGACTTCGGCATCCGACCGCTCTCGACTAGGCCCACTGGATCACCTTCTTGCGATAGGCGTGGAGCAGCCCGAGACCGAGGATCACGATGACGACGGCCATCGCCACCACTCCGAACCAGCCGTAGGTGTCGACCCGGGTGGCCCAGGGGAACACGAACACGGCCTCCACGTCGAAGACCACGAACATCAGGGCGAGGATGTAGTACCGGATCTGGCTCTGGGACCAACCCGAGCCGACGGCGTCGACACCGGACTCGTAGACCAGGTACTTCTGCTCCTGGGGCCGGCTCGGGCGGAGCAGCTTGCCGGCGCCGAGGATGAGGAGAGCGAGACCGACCCCGACACCCGCGAAGATGGCGACGGTCAGGTACTGCCGCAAGAAATCGGAGTACTCAGACATCGGCGGCTGAGCCTAGTGAACGGCTGCACACGGCAGGAAATCCTCTCCCCATGGGCGAAAATCGGGCCTCGGGACGCTCCCGACGGCCCCAGGGCGGGCGCCGCGGCACAGCCGCGGGCGACGTCTGATCAGACCGGCGTCACGGCCCGCGGGGGGTGGTGGGCGCCGCTGCCGTGGCGGGGTCGTCGACCTGTACCAGGGCGGGCTGACCCTCCCGCGCGGGCGAGACGAGGGCGTCGGGGACCAGGCCGTAGCCGATGGTGACCACGACGCAGATGCCGATGACCAGGCCGGCACCGGCGGGGATGCGGATGCGCTCGGCGCGCGCCGGGGAGGCACCGTCGTCGCCGTCGTCGGCACCGGACATGAACATCGCCGCGACGAGGCGCAGGTAGAGGAAGGCGGCGATGACCGCGGAGACCATGGCGATGATCGCCAGCGGGGTGGAGCTGGCGTCGACGGCGGCGACGACCGCGTAGAACTTGGCGAAGAAGCCGGCGGTGAAGGGCACGCCGGCCTGTGCGAAGAGGAACACCGTGAACGCCGCGGCCAGCAGCGGGTCCGTCCGGCCCAGCCCCCGGTAGTCGCGGAGGGAGTGGCGCCCGTCGCCCCGTCGCCCCACGAGCGTCACGACGCTGAAGGAGCCGACGACCATGAAGGTGTAGGCCGCCAGGTAGAAGAGCACTGCGGCGTTGCCCTCGGCGGACGCGGCCTCCACGGCCATCAGGATGAACCCGGCATGGCTGATCGACGAGAACGCCAGCATCCGCTTCACGTCGCTCTGCACGATGGCGAGGGCGGCGCCCACCACCATCGACAGCACGGCGAGCCCGTAGACGAGGGGTCGCCAGGTGGAGCCGTAGTTCTCGAAGGTCAGCACGAACACCCGCACCATCCCGGCGAACGCGGCCACCTTGACGCCCGAGGCCATGAAGGCCACGACCGGCGTGGGCGATCCGTCGTAGACGTCGGGACTCCACGCGTGGAACGGGACGGCGGAGACCTTGAAGGCCAGCCCGACCAGGATGAAGGCGAGACCGAGGAGGAGGAGCCCGTTCTGCACGGGGATGACCTCGGACATGAAGTTCTTGATGTCGATGAGGTTGGTCGAGCCGGTGGCGCCGTAGATCATGGCGATGCCGTAGAGGAGGAACGCCGACGAGAACGACCCGAGCACGAAGTACTTGAGGCCGGCCTCCTGGGACTGGGCCCGCTTGAGGTGCATCGCGGCGAGCACGTACACGGCGATCGAGAGGGTCTCGAGGCCGAGGAACACGATCAGCAGGTCGTTGGCGACGGCCATCATGACGCCGCCCGAGGCCGACAGGAGCATCAGGACGTAGAGGGCCGGGCCGTCGTCGAGGCCCTCCCGCCGCAGGTAGCCGTCGACGAGCAGGGCGGTGAGGGCCACGGCCAGGCAGATGACGATGGTGAGGAAGATGGCGAAGCCGTCGATCCCCACCATGCCGCCCATCGTGCTGAAGGGCCCGAAGCGGTCCGGGGTGTTGTCCCACCACAGCACGGTGTCCCAGCCCTGCACCCTGCCCCACAGCGGGATGGCGCTGATCGCGGCGGCGCTGGCCACGGTGACGGTCCAGATGGCGTTGAACGAGCGGGGGGTGCGCGTGCGCAGCACCGACGTCACCGTCAACAGCAACAGCGCGCCGACGAGCAGGATGACGAGGGGCAGGAGCCCGGCCCAGTCGACCGAGGGGCCGCTGACGGTGACGACGTCGGTGACCGCCTCGGGCGCGGCGGGAACGGTCGTGCCGGACTGGGCGAGGATCGGGGTGAGCACGCCCATCACGAGCCTCCCCCGACCGGCGGCGCCGCTTCTTCCTCGGTGGACTCCCCCTCGGTGGACTCCCCCTCGGGCGGCTCTCCCTCGTTCCCGGCGTCGGACTCGCGCTCCTCGGCGGCCTCGATGCGCGACCGGTCGAGCTCACCGCCGTCCTGGGTGACCGGCTGGTCGTAGCGCTCCACCTGGAGCTCGAGGCGGTTCACGACCCGCTGCACGGACGGCTCGATCCGGTCGAGGACCGGCTTGGGGTACACGCCCAGGAAGACGATCAGCACCAGCAGCGGGACCATCACGAGGCGCTCCGAGAGCTTCAGGTCCGGGAAGGCACGGTTGTCCTCGTCGGGCTCGCCGTTGAAGACCCGCTGGTAGGCCCACAGCAGGTAGAGGGCGGCGATGATCACGCCGGTCGCCGCCACGACGGCCCACCACCGGTGGGCGACGAAGGTGCCGAGCAGCACCAGGAACTCGCTCACGAAGCCGTTGAGGCCCGGGAGGCCGATGGAGGACAGCATCACCACCGTGAAGATGCCCGCGAACACCGGGGCCGCCTTGGCGATGCCCTTCAGCTTGGCGATCTCGTAGGTGTGACGCCGGCGGTAGAGGAACCCGAGCAGGATGAACAGGGCGCCGGTGCTGATCCCGTGGTTCACCATCTGCAGCACCGAACCCTGGAGGCCCTCCACGTTGAGGGCGAAGATGCCCATCAACGCGAAGCCCATGTGGGCCACCGAGGAGTAGGCGACCAGCCGCTTCAGGTTGCGCTGCATCGCCGCGACGATCCCGCCGTAGACGACGCCGATCGTGGCGATGGTGAGCATCACCGGCGCGAACCAGACCGTCGCCTCGGGGAACAGCTCCAACCCGAAGCGCAGGAACCCGTAGGTGCCCAGCTTGAGGAGGATGCCGGCGAGGTCGATGGAGCCGGCGGTGGGGGCCTCGGTGTGGGCGTCAGGCAGCCAGGTGTGGAACGGGAAGGCGGGCACCTTGACGGCGAAGGCGATGGCCATGCCCAGGAAGAGCCACCGGCCGGTGTTCTGGGCCAGCGAGTCGCTGGCGATGATCTTCGTGAAGTCGAAGCTCACCGTTCCGCCGTCGCCGGCCTTGGCCAGGACGGCCAGCGCCACGATGGCGACGAGCATGAACGCCGAGCCGAGCATCGTGTAGAGGAAGAACTTGGTGGCGGCGTAGACCCGCCGTCCGTGGCCCCACTTGCCGATCAACATGTAGAGCGGCACGAGGGTGATCTCGAACATCAGGAAGAACAGGAAGAGGTCGAGGGCCATGAACGCGCCCATGCACCCGCCCATGAGCAGCGTGAGCCACGCGTAGTAGCCCTTCGGGTCGTGATCGGGCTTGGCCGCGAAGAGGGCGATCGGGAACAGCAGACCCGTCAGGACGACGAGGAAGAGGGAGATCCCGTCGACGCCCAGGAAGAACTTGATGTCGAGCGAGGAGACCCAGGTCTGGGTGACGACGAACTGGAAGCCGTCGTCCGCGGTGTCGAACTGCACCAGCATCGCCACCGACAGCACAAAGGTGACGAGCCCGGCGACGATGGCGATCTGGCGGTGCAGCTCGGGTCGCGACCGGGGGATCACCGCGATGAGCAGCGCCGACACGAACGGCACGAACACCATCGCCGGCAGGACCGGGAACCCGGCGGACTCGGCCGCGAGCACGGAAGGCGTCAGCACTAGAAGGTCACCTGCGTGAGGATGAAGGCCACCACGAGCACGGCTCCCACCGCGATCATGAGGGCGTAGGCACGGACGTAGCCGCTCTGCAGGCCACGCAGGCGGGCCGCCCCGCCACGGGTGGCCCGGCCGACGCCGTTCACCGCCCCGTCGATGACGACCCGGTCGAACATGGCCACGAGCTCGAAGAGGTGCCGACCGGCACCGCCGGTGAAGGCGGTGATCGAGCTGTCGATGTACCACCCGTGGGCGAACAGCGGCAGCTCGATCCGGGCCGGATCGAGCTTGTGGCGCAGGTACACGAAGTAGGCGGCGCTGATGCCGAGGGCGGCGACGATCGTCGACACCGTGAGCTCGGCGATCAGCTTGGCGGTGCTGAGGTCGAACACCGTCTCGTTGGCGCCGATCACCGGCTCCAACCAGTGGGTGAGGATCTCGGTGGACGACGAGAAGGGCAGGTTCAACAGGCCGGCGAACGCCGCCCCGACGGCGAGGACGAGCAGCGGCACCGTCATCACCCACGGCGACTCGTGGGGAGCCGGTCCGTGGGCCTCGGTGGTCACCGCCGTCGCGCCGGCCGCTGCAGCGGGCGCCGGATCACCGGTCGGGTCGGCGTCGGCAGCCCCGGCGTCGGTGGCCCCCGCGTCACCGGCCACCGCGTGGGCGGCCTTCGCCTCGGCCTCGGCCTCGAGCGAGGCGGTCCACCGGGCGTCGCCGTAGAAGGTCATGAAGACCAGACGGAAGATGTAGAACGCGGTGAGCCCGGCGGTGACCAGGCCGACGACGTAGAGCGCGGGGTTCTCGTGCAACGCGAACGACAGGATCTCGTCCTTCGACCAGAACCCCGAGAACGGCGGGACCCCGGCGATGGCGAGGGCGCCGACCAGGAACGTGACGGCGGTGACAGGCATGACCTTGCGCAGCGCGCCCATCCGGCGCATGTCCTGCTCGTCGTGCATCCCGTGGATGACCGAACCGGCGCCGAGGAACATCAACGCCTTGAAGAAGGCGTGCGTGATCATGTGGAAGATGGCCGCCGCGTAGGCCCCCGTGCCGACGGCGAGGAACATGTAGCCGAGCTGGCTGACGGTCGAGTAGGCCAGGACCTTCTTGATGTCGGTCTGGGCGACGGCGATCGTCGCGGCGAGGAGCGCGGTGAGCACCCCGAGCCAGGCGATGAACGGGAGCACCCAGTCGGCCGACGCCGCCAGGATCGGGTTCACGCGCACCAGCAGGTACACGCCCGCCGTCACCATGGTGGCCGCGTGGATGAGCGCCGAGACGGGCGTCGGGCCGGCCATGGCGTCGGGGAGCCACACGAAGAGCGGGATCTGGGCCGACTTGCCGGTGGCGCCGATGAGCAGCATGACCGCGATGAACGTGGCCACGCCCACCGCGAGGCCGGGCGCCAGCGGCAGCATCTCGGTGTACTTCACGGTGCCGAAGGCGAAGAAGGCGGCGAAGGTGCCGATCATGAAGCCCCAGTCACCGATCCGGTTGGTGATGAAGGCCTTCTTGCCGGCGGAGGCGTTGGCGTCCTTGGTGAACCAGAACGAGATCAGGAAGTACGAGCACGCCCCCACGCCCTCCCAGCCGAGGAACGTGAGCACCAGGTTGTCGCCGAGCACGAGCAGCAGCATCGAGACGACGAACAGGTTCAGGTAGGTGAAGAACCGGGGGAAGTGCTCGTCGCCGTGCATGTACCCGATGGAGTACATGTGGATCAGAGCTGCGATGCCGGTGACGAACAGCACCATGGTCATGGACAGCGGGTCGAGGAGGAACCCGAAGTCCACGCTGAAGTTGCCTGCCGGGATCCAGGTGAAGAACGACACCTCGTAGGTGTTGTCGGCGATGGAGCGCAGGTCGAACCAGACGCCCACCGCCACCAGGAACGACGCCGCGACCATCGCCGTCGCGAACCAGCCGGCGAGGGGCTCGCCGATCCGTCGACCGAAGAAGAGCAACGTCACGAACCCGACCAGCGGAAGGGCAGGGACCAGCCAGAGCAGTTCGACCATGGTTGCGCTCAGCCCCTCAGCAACGTGATGTCGTCGGCGGTGGCACCGGGCTGGCGCCGCACGACGGCCACGACGAGACCCAGGCCCACCACGACCTCGGCGGCGGCGACCACGAGGACGAAGAGCACGATCATCTGGCCGGTGATGTCGTCCAGCATGCTCCCGAAGGTGACGAAGGACAGGTTGACGGCGTTGAGCATCAGCTCGACGCACATGATCATCACGAGGGGGTTGCGTCGGACCATGAGCCCCACCGCGCCGATGCCGAAGAGCACCGCCGACAGCACGAGGTAGGCCACGTCGAGGTTCGCCATCAGTGCCCGTCCCCCTCGGCGGTGAGGGGGCTGTCACCCTGGTCGGTCATCGACGCCGGCTCGGAGATCGGTTGCGGGTCCTTCTCCCGACGGGACAGGACGACCGCCCCGACGACGGCGATGGTGAGGAGGGCGGCGGTCATCTCGAGCGCGAACACGTAGTTGGTGAAGAGCTGCCGGCCGATCTGGGCGATGTTCCCGGCGCCGGCCTCGAGGGGGGCCGTGACCGAGCTGGCCCCGGTGACGGCGTCGCTGCCGCCGATGACGAGGACGGCGAGCACGGCACCGACGAGGACCACGCCGGCGAGGCCCGCGAGGGCGCGCTGGCCGACGAGGGGCTCGGTGGTGATGTCCTCGTCCTTGTCGACCCCGAGGAGCATGAGCACGAAGAGGATGAGCACCACGATGGCGCCGGTGTAGACGATCACCTGGACGGCGGCGAGCAGCTGCGCGTCCTGGTTGAGGAAGAGCACGGCGATGCCGAAGAGGGTGGCGACGAGGCTGAGCGCGGAGTGGACCGGGTTGCGCGAGACCACGACCCCGAGGCCCCCGGCCAGCACGATCACCGCGCAGACGATGAACACGAACGTCTCCATCGGTTCAGTGCCCCCCGCCGTCGTGGTCGTCCCCGTGGTCGTCCCCGTGGTCGTCCCCGTGGTCGTCCCCGTGGTCGTCATGGTGGTCGCCGTGGCCCTCGTCGACGAAATCCATCGTGGTGGTGGCGCGGTCCTTGTCCTCCTGGGCGTCCTCGGGGGCCCGCAGGCCGTAGCCGAGCTCGCCCGACCAGCCGACCGTCCCCTCGAAACGGGCGTCGCCGGAGGGCGACGTGGCCCGCATCCAGGCCGAGGTGTGCTCGTCCTCGCCGGGGCGCCAGTCCTCCCACGGCAGGTGCCGCGGCCGCCCGTCATCGCCGACCACCAGCTCGTCCTTGGTGTAGATGGCGTCGGAGCGGTTGGTGAAGGAGAACTCGAACATCTTCGTCTCGGTGATGGCCTCGGTCGGGCAGGCCTCGACGCACAGGTCGCAGTGGATGCAGCGCAGGTAGTTGATCTCGTAGACGTAGCCGTACCGCTCGCCCGGCGAGACGGGGTCGTCGGGCGGGTTGTCGGCGCCGCGCACGTAGATGCAGCGCGCCGGGCACACACCGGCGCAGAGCTCGCACCCGATGCACTTCTCCATCCCGTCCTCGTACCGGTTCAGGACGTGACGGCCGTGCACCCGGATCGGCTTCGGCGCCTTCTCCTTCGGGTACTCGGTGGTGACGCGCTGCTTGCGCCCGATCTGGCGGATGCTGACGAGGAACCCTCCGAGGTAGCCCATCAGTCGACCACCCCCTCGAGGCGCCGCTCCCGGGCCGTGGCCTTGGCGAGGCGCAGGAGGCCCCAGCCCACGAGGAACAGCACGGCCGAGCCGATGGTGACGGCGAACGGGTTCCAGTCCTCGTCGCCGGCCACGCCGATGATCGCCAGCAGCAGGACCCACCCGAGCGACAGCGGGATGAGGACCTTCCAGCCGAGGTCCATCAGCTGGTCGTAGCGGACGCGGGGCAGCGTGGCGCGCACCCACACGAAGGCGAAGAGGAACAGGACCACCTTGAGGAAGAACCAGAACACGCCCCACAGCCACGGCGGGCCGAGGATGGCCGGCCCGGCGGGTCCGCCCAGGAACAGCGTGACGATGATGGCGGCCATGGTGACGCTGTTCATGAACTCGGCGAGGAAGAAGAGCGCGAAGCGGATCGAGCTGTACTCGGTGTGGAACCCACCCACGAGCTCCTGCTCGGCCTCGACGAGGTCGAACGGCGGGCGGTTGAGCTCGGCCTGGCTGGCGATCAGGAACACGATGAACGGCACCACCCCGGTGAGCAGGACGTTCCAGTTGGGCAGGACGCCCCACCCCGCCTCGGACTGGCTGCGGACGATGTCGTGGGTGCTGAGCGAGCCGCTCACCAGCACCACCGCCACCACCGACAAGCCGAGAGCCGCCTCGTAGGACACCATCTGGGCCGATGCCCGCACGGAGCCGAGCAGCGGGTACTTCGACCCCGAGGACCAGCCGGCGAGCATGACCCCGTACACGGCGATCGAGGACATGGCGAGGGCGAAGAGGATGCCGATGGGGGGGTCGGCGAGCTGCAGGAACGTCTCGCGTCCGAAGATCTCCACCGTGCCGTTCCCGCCGTCGGAGAAGTCGCCCCCGATGGGGACGATGGAGAAGAGGAGGAACGCCGGGATCACCGACAGGAGCGGGGCGAGGATGAAGACCCGGCGCTCGGCCCGGTCGGGGATCAGGTCCTCCTTGAAGAAGAACTTGGTGCCGTCGGCCAGGGTCTGGAGGATGCCGAACGGGCCGGCCAGGTTGGGGCCCACCCGGTTCTGCATGTCGCTGACGACCTTGCGCTCGAACCAGACCATGAGCATCGTGGCGAGGAGCAGGAACACGAAGACGACCAGCACCTTGACCGCGACGATGGCCACGACGGTCAGGTCGACGTCGCCGGCCAGGAGGGGATCACCTCCGAACATCGTGGTCACCTCCTCCGTGCGTCGACGCCGCGTCCACCGTGGTCCGAGGCGGTCGGGCCGGCTCGGACGCCTTAGCCCATCGCGCGGCGGTGACGGTGCGCAACTCCGTGTGGGGGCCGCCGACGAGGACGGGCGGGGAGGCGCTCACGGGGCGGTCTCGATGCGCAGCTCGGTGACCTTTGCCCCGCCGTCGACGAGGTCGGTGACCCGGACATCGGGCTGGTTGACGACGAGGGCGGCGGCGCCGCGGGGCACGCCCGGATCGGCGACCACGGGAAGCGTGAAGGTCTCTCGGGCCGACCGGACGAGGACCCGGTCGCCGACGCCGACGCCGAGGCGGTCGAAGTCGTACGGGTTGATGCGCACGACGGTGCCGGGTGCCAACGGGGCCAGCGAGGGAGCGGCCTGCACCTGCGTGCCGAGGTCGTAGAGCTTGCGGGTGGCGACGAGGCGCAGCGAGTAGGCGTCGACCGGGGGCGGGCTCGTCGCCGAGCCCGGCGTGTGGACGAGGCACGTCGGGCGCTCGGCGGCCGCAGCGGGCGCCTCCTGCTCCTCGACGGCATCCTCGTCGGCGGCTCCGTCGTCGGCGGCTCCGTCGTCGGCGGGCGCTCCGTCCTCGGTGTCGGCGGCGGGCGTCGCGACCTCGTCGACGGGCGCGGGGTCGGCGGGGAGGGGGACGACGACACCGTCGGCACCACCGACGGCCAGCAACACCTCACGGGTGACGCCCCGGTGGGAGGGGGCCAACCGCTCGATCTCGTCCCACACGCCCTCGATCGACTCGAGGCCGAGGTCGGCGCCGAGGCGGAAGGCCAGCTCGGCGGCGATCATCCAGTCGGCCCGCGCCGTGCCCGGGGGCGTGACCCGCTGGGTCAACGCGCTCACCCGGCCCTCGAGGTTCGTGGTCGTGCCGGCCTTCTCGGCGAAGCCCGCGGCAGCCAGCACGACGTCGGCGCGACGCGATGAATCGGTGAGGAAGGTGTCGACGGCGATGATCGTCCGCGCACCCGCCAACGCCCGCTCGGCGAGGTCGTGGTCGGGGAAGTCGACCGCCGGATCGGCACCGAGCAGGACCAGGACGTCGAGGCGACCGTCCGCGGCGGCCTCGAGGATGCCCCGGGTGTCCAGGCCGACGGCCGACGGCACCGCCGCCCAGCCCTCCTCGAACCACTCGCGCCCCTCGTCGAGGCCGACCCGACCCGGCAGGACGCCGGGAGCCAGGCCCATGTCGAGCGCACCGTGCACGTTGCCCCGGCGCAGGGCCGACAGGAACCGGACCCCGGGCAGCCCTCCGAGCAGGGCGTCGGCGGCCTCGACCACGCCGTCGGCGGCCTCGGCCACCGACGGGCGACCGAGGACGACGGTGACGGGGCCGTCGGCGGCGGCCAGCACGACGCGGGCGGCGTTGACGGCCTCGGCGGCGACGCCCGCGACCTCGCGGGTGGCGTCGGCGGGAGCGACCAGGGCCCGAACCAGCTCGCCCGCCTCCCCCGGCCGGTAGAGGAGCGAGGTGGTGACCAGGTCGGAGAGGCCGCTCGAGCGCGCCCCGACCTCGACCACCCGGACACGGTCCTCGGTGAGCGCATGGCGGAGGCGCAGGAAGAGCACGGGGAGCTCCTCCTTCACGTCGGGGGCCAGCAGGACCACCGTGCCGCCGGGCCGGCAGACGTCGTCGATCGTGGCCTTCGGCAGGCCGAGCACCACGTCGGCGGGAAGGCCGTCCCCGAGCTGCGCGTCGACGTTGTCGGTGCCGAGGACGCCCTTGGCGAGCTTGGCCCACGCGTACGCGTCCTCGTTGGTGAGCCGGGCGCCGCCGATCACCCCGATCGCGGCGGGACCGCCGGCCTTGCCCAGCGCGTCGGCGGCCCGGTCGAGGGCGTCGGCCCAGCGAGCCGGCTGCAGGTCGTCGCCGACACGGACCAGCGGGTCCCCGAGCCGTCCCTCGGCGTCGACGGCCTCGAAGCCGAAGCGCCCCTTGTCGCAGAGCCAGCCCCAGTTGACCGGATCCACGTCGACGCCGGAGTAGCGCAGGACGCGGTCACGCGACGACTCGACCGAGATGCGACAGCCGACCGAACAGGCGGTGCACGTGGACTCGGTCTTGTCGAGGTCCCACGGGCGGGCCTTGAAGCGGTAGCTCGTGGCGGTCAGCGCCCCGACCGGGCAGATCTGCACGGTGTTGCCGCTGAAGTAGGACGAGAACGGCTCGTCGGGGAAGGTGTTGACCTCGGTGTTGTTGCCCCGGTGGATGAAGTGGATGAGGGGGTCGCCGGCGACCTCCTTGGCGAAGCGGGTGCACCGGTCACACAGGATGCAGCGCTCCCGGTCGAGCAGCACGAGCTCGCTGATCGGGATCGGCTTCTCCTTGTGGCGCTTCTCCTCGACGAAGCGGCTCTCCCCCGGTCCGTACGCCATCGTCTGGTCCTGGAGGGGGCACTCGCCGCCCTTGTCGCACACCGGGCAGTCGAGAGGGTGGTTGATGAGCAGGAACTCGAGGATGCCGTCCTGGACCTTCTTGACGGTGTCGGACTCGGTGTCGACCTTCATGCCGGGGGTGCACGAGAGCATGCAGCTCGGCTGCAGCGCCGGTCCACGGCCGGTGTCGACCTCGACGATGCACATCCGGCACATGCCGACCGGCTGCATCCGCTCGTGGTAGCAGAAGCGGGGGATGTAGACGCCGTGGCGCTCGGCGGCGGCGATGAGCAGCTCGCCGGGGCGGGCGACGACCTCGTGGCCGTCGATCTCGACGGTCACGCCGTCGACGGGAGGAGCGTCGGCGTCAGGCATGGGCGGGGGTGCGGGGAAGGTCGACGGCGACCGACATCCGGGCGTCCTCGGCGCGGGCGATGGCGGCCTCGAACTCGGGACGGAACCGGCCCAGGGCCGAGGCGATGGGCGAGACGGCGGACGGGCCGAGCGGGCAGATGGTCGTCTGCTTCGGGGGCCAGGCGATGCCCGGGGAGATGTTGTCGGAGACATCGAGGAGCAGATCGAGGTCGGTGGGCCGCCCGTGGCCGTCGAGGATCCTCTGGAGGATCGTCTCCAACCAGGTCGTGCCCTCCCGGCACGGCGTGCACTTCCCGCAGGACTCGCGAGCGAAGAACCGCACCACCCGCAGGCAGGCCTTCACGGCGTCGGTCGTGTCGTCCATGACGACCACCGCGCCCGAGCCGAGCATCGAGCCGGCGCGGTCGACGGCAACCTTCTCGAGGGGGAGGTCCAGGTGCTCCTCGAAGAACCAGGGGGCCGACGCCCCGCCGGGGATGAACGCCTTGAGGGTGTGGTCCCCCCGGATGCCGCCGGCGTAGACCGGGGCGTAGATGAGGTCGCGGAACGTGGTGACCCCGTACTCGACCTCGAACACGCCCGGGTTGCGGACGTGGCCCGACACCGCGAACACCCGCGTGCCCTTCGAGCCCTCGGCACCGAGGGCGGCGAACGCCGCTCCCCCGTTGGCGACGATCCACGGGAGGTTGGCCAGCGTCTCCACGTTGTTCACGATGGTCGGCTGCATGTAGAGGCCCTTGGCAGCCGGGAAGAACGGCGGCTTGAGGCGAGGCATGCCCCGGTTGCCCTCGAGGCTCTCGATGAGGGCGGTCTCCTCACCCACGATGTAGGCGCCGGCGCCCCAGGTGAGGACGACGTCGACGGAGAAGTCCGACCCGAGGATCGAGCGCCCCACGTACCCGGCGGCGTAGGCCTCGTTCAGGGCCTCGGCCAGGCGCTCCTGGGCGAAGGCCATCTCGCCGCGGACGTACAGGAAGGCCTGTCCGCACCCGACGGCGTAGCACGCCAGCAGGATCCCCTCGATGAGCTGATGGGGGTCGCGCTCCATGAGCAGGCGGTCCTTGTAGGTCCCCGGTTCGCTCTCGTCGCCGTTGACGACGAGGTAGCGGGGCCACACGTCGGCGGGGGTGAGGCCCCACTTGACGCCGGCGGGGAAGCCCGCGCCGCCCCGACCGAGCAGGCTGGCCGTCTTCACCTCGTCGTGGACGGCGGCGGGCGTCATGCCGAGTGCCGTGCGCAGCGCCTGGTAGCCGCCGGTGGCCTCGTAGCGGGCCAGGGTGTGCCCGTCGTCGTAGCCGAACCGGCTGGTGACGATCTTCGGTGCGTCGGTGACCGTCATCAGGCCTGCGCCTCCTCGGGGGCGGTCATCCACACGGGGACCTCGGTGGCTTCGGGAGCGACGGACCCGGCGCGGCGATCGGCGGGGATCTGCTGGCGGACCCGGGCCAGGGTGCCGTGGGGCGGGATGTCGTCACGGCGCCCGGCGGCGAGGTCGTCCACGAGGGTGTCGAACTCGTCGTGGGTGATCCGGTGGAAGTAGCGGTAGTTCACCTGCAGGCACGGGGCCTCGGTGCAGGCGGCGATGCACTCCACGTCCTCGATGGTGAAGAGACCGTCGGCGGTGGTCTGGCCGGGGACGATCCCGAGTCGCTGCTCCGCGTGGTGCAGGAGCTCCTCGCCTCCCATGAGCTGGCAGGAGATGTTCGTGCAGATGTTGACCATGTAGCGGCCCACCGGCTCGAACTTGAACATCTCGTAGAAGCTGGCCGTGCCGTAGACCTCGGCCGGGGTGACGTCGACCAGCTCGGCGATGTGGGCCATGGCGTCGCCCGTGACGTGGCCGTCCTGCTCCTGGGCCAGGTGCAGCAGCGGGATGAGCGCCGACTTGGGTCGGGGGTAGCGGCCCACGATCTCATGGGCCAGGGCGACGTTGGCAGGGGTGAGGCGGGCCATCAGCGGTCCACCTCGCCGAGGATCGGGTCGACCGAGGAGATGCAGGCCACCCCGTCGGCGATGAGACCTCCGTGCATCATGTGGGGCAGCGACTGGAGGTTGACGAAGCTGGGGGCCCGCACGTGCATCCGGTAGGGGTTCGGGCTCCCGTCGCTGACGATGTAGCAGCCGAGCTCGCCGCGAGGGCTCTCGACGGCGACGTAGGCCTCGCCCTCGGGCACCTTGAAGCCCTCCGTGAAGATCTTGAAGTGGTGGATCAACGCCTCCATCGACTCGTCGATCCGGGCCCTCGGGGGCGGGGTGACCTTCTTGTCCTGGATGCGGTAGTCGCCCTTGGGCATCTTGTCGAGGCACTGGCGCACGATCGACATCGACTCGCGGATCTCGGCGAGTCGGATGGCGAAGCGGTCGTAGCAGTCGCCGTAGGTGCCGACCACCACGTCGAAGTCGACCTCGTCGTAGCCCATGTAGGGCATGTCGCGACGCAGGTCCCACGCGTAGCCCGTGGAGCGCAGGATCGGGCCGGTCACGCCGAGGGCCATGCACTCCTCGGCGGTGATGGAGCCCACCCCCTGCAGGCGGTCGCGCCAGATCGGCTGGTTGTTCATCAGCGTCTCGTACTCGCCGAGCCGCTCGGGCAGGAGGTCGAGCAGGCGCAGGACGCCGTCTCGCCACCCGTCGGGCAGGTCGGCGGCGACCCCGCCGGGGCGGATGTAGTTGTGGTTCATCCGCAGGCCGGTGACCTCCTGGAGGAACCGCAGCGCCTCCTCGCGCTCCCGCCACCCGTAGAGCATCATCGACACGGCGCCGAGGTCCATGCCGTTCGTGGCCATGAAGAGCAGGTGCGACGAGATGCGGTTCATCTCGGTCATGAGCATGCGGATCCACATCGCCCGGGGCGGCACCTCGATGTCGAGCAGCCGCTCGACGGTGAGCGAGAACGCCAGCTCGGTGAACAGCGGGGCGGCGTAGTCCATGCGGGTGACGTTGGTGGGCCCCTGGAGGTAGGTGAGCTCCTCCCCGGTGCGCTCCATGCCCGTGTGCAGGTACCCGATGATCGGCTTGCAGCGCTGGACGGTCTCGCCCTTCAGCTCGAGCATCAGGCGCAGCACCCCGTGCGTGCTCGGGTGCTGCGGGCCCATGTTGATGAGCATCGTCTCGTCGTCGGGGGCGCCCTCCGCCTCGATCGCCGCCGCCTCGGCCTCGGAGAGGCGCAGCACGGCTCCGACCTCGCGCAGCCGCTCGGCGGCGTCGAGCACGGCGCGGCCGGTCATCTCCTGGGCGCCCTCGGCGGTCTGGGCGACGTTGGCCGGCGGGGCGTGGTCGGTCGCGGTCATCGGGGGGTCACCACCTTCGTCAGCGGCTGGCAGGCGCAGCTTTGAACTGCACGGGGATCCGGCCGGGGTCGTAGTCCTTGCGCAGGGGGTGTCCGACCCAGTCCTCGGGCATGAGGATCCGGGTGAGGTCGGGATGGTCGTCGAAGGCGATCCCGAACATGTCGAACGTCTCACGCTCGAGCGCCTCGGTGCCGGCGTAGAGGCCGAACAGTGACGGCAGCACCGGATCGGACTCGGGCACCTGCACCCGGATGCGGATGCGCTCGCGGCGGCGGTGGGAGATCAGCGACACCACGACCTCGAAGCGCTCGGGAGCGATGCCGGCCGGAAGGTCGCGCCCCGGATGGGTGAGGTAGTCGACGCCGGTGAGGTCGACGCACATGTGGAAGCCCTCGTCGTGCAGGGCCCGGACCACGTCGAGGTACTGCTCCCGGGTGACGACGAGCACCTGCTGGCCGTGGGAGTGCACGACCGGCGCGCCGTGCCGGAGCTCGGGCGCGTGGTCGGCCTCGCCCGGCGCCTCCTCCGGACCGGATGCGGTCTCGTCGTCGGCCACGGTCAGCTCCGCCCGAGCGAGACGGGGGTGGGGGCGCCGTCGTGGTGCTGCTCGATGACGATCCCGGCTCCCTCACCGGGACGCCTGGTCAACTCGCCGGCGCGGATCTTGGAGTGCAGGGTGAGGATGGCGTGCATCAGCGTCTCGGGGGTGGGCGGGCACCCGGGGGCGTACACGTCGACGGGAACGATCTGGTCGACCCCCTGGACGATGGCGTAGTTGTTGAACATCCCCCCGGACGAGGCGCACACGCCCATGGAGATGACCCACTTGGGCTCCATCATCTGGTCGTAGATCTGGCGCAGCACCGGGGCCATCTTCTGCGAGACGCGGCCGGCGACGATCATCAGGTCGGCCTGGCGGGGCGAGGCCCGGAAGACCTCCATGCCGTAGCGGGCGAGGTCGTAGTGCGGGCCCCCGGCGGCCATCATCTCGATGGCGCAGCAGGCCAGGCCGAACGTGGCGGGCATCACCGAGCGGGCCCGGGACCACTTCACGAACTCCTCGAGGGTGCCGGTGAGGAAGTTGTGCTGCAGCCCCTCGAGGCCTGAATCGAGCAGTCCCCCGGTCGGACGGGTCTCGCTCGACATCAGGCCGCCTCGGTGGTCGTGGCGGCAACGGGCTCGCGGCCCTCGGTGCCGACCCGCCGGACGGTGGTCGAGACGGTGCGGGCCGGCGACACCACGGCCGCTTCGCGGAGCCGCTTGACCGGGCCCCAGTCGAGGGCGCCGTTGCCGATCAGGTACACGAACGACTCGAACACCAGCGCCACGAAGATGACGACGGCCACGAGGCCGTACGCGCCCAGCTCGCGGTGCACGACGGCGTAGGGGAACAAGAAGATGATCTCGATGTCGAAGACGATGAAGATCATCGCCACGAGGAAGAACTTGACCGGGAACCGCTCCGGCGGCTCCTTGCCGGGCACGATCCCGCACTCGTAGGGGGCCGCCTTCGGCAACGACGGACGACGGGGGGCCAGGAGCCTCGACGCGAACCGGCTCAGCCCGGCGAACACCAGGGCCAGGCAGAGGAGCATGAGGATCGGGAGGTACTGGGCCATCCGGTCAGGTCCCCTGCGCGACGGCCTCGGCGGCGGCCTTGTTCTTCATGAGGGTCTTGTCACGGTTGTGCAGGACCCAGGCGAAGAGGACGAAGAGCGCCGTCGAGATGACGAAGTAGAGGAAGGGGATGAGCCGGACGGTGCCGAGCTCGCGCACCAGCACGACGGAGATGACGGGCTGGCTCTCGTCGACCTTGGGCAGCGGCGGGGCCTCACCGGGCACGGGAGTCTGCTCGACGACGGCCTGCACCTGCACCACCGCGTAGTGCTCGGGGTTGGTCATGAAGGGGGTGCGCACCCGGTACCACGCCCGGCAGAGCAGCCCACCGTCGGGGCACTCCTCGTCGCGGGTGGGCTTGCCCCCGTAGGAGAAGACGTTCAGCTTCTTGTACTCGGTCGGCCCGCCGAAGATGCCGGCCTCGGCCAACACCACGTCGGCGGTGGCCTGCGCCTCGCCCGCCTCGCTGGAGGGGATCACCCTCCAGCCGGCGAGGGCCTCCTGGCTGGCGTACTGCTCGAGGATCTCGGGGTTGTTGGCGGCGAGGTCGGAGAGGACGAACCCGTTGGGGTACTCCTCGGCGAGCTGGGGGTTGTCGGCGAGGATCTGCTCCGGCGACGGGATGTCGCTCGGCACGGGGAGCTCGGCGGCCTGGGCCGTCCGTGGGGCCTCTCCCCCCTCGACGAAGACCTCCACCGGCTCCCACGTGTTGGCGTCACCCCGCGGACCGATGGCGGGCGGCTGGAGCCACCAGATCAGGGTGAGGATCACCATGAACCCGAAGAGGCCGGTGAGGGCGACCAGCATCCCGAGACGGGCACCGACGTTGGTGGCCAGCAGCAGGTACACCGAACCCATGAGGACGGCCACGGCGACCGCGACGATGAGGATGCCGCGGATGCCCGGGTCCCAGGCGAGGCCGGCGAAGGTCTGGACGGTGGCGAGCATCAGAGGCTCCGCTCGTAGGCGACCACGGCAGCGATCTGCTCCTGGGTGAACATGTACTGGTCAGGGCTGAGCACGGCGGTCTCCGGGTCGGCGACGTTGGGGTTGGCGCCGAAGCCGGGCATGGCCCCCTCGGACAGCCCGTTCACGCCGTAGGACGTGCCGAAGGGCTGGTAGTTCGTCACGAACTCGATCTGCGACTCGGCGGTGGGGAACTGGCGCAACGTGGCGCCGTCGCGGAGGCTCGGGCCCATGGCCCCGCCGCCGGACACCTCGGGCTGGCCGTAGGACCACCCCTTGGTGTGGCACCGGCCGCACGAGTAGGCCCCGCCCGCGAACCCGTCGTAGAGCCCGAGGTTGAAGATCGCCTCGCCGAGGGTGGCGTAGGTGCGCGTCCCGCCGGGACTCCCGGGGTCGGGGATGGTGCAGCGCCCCTCGGCGTCGGGCGCGCAGACCTTGGCGATCTGCTCGTCGCGGAGGCGCGCCGCCTCCTCGGCGGGGAGCTGGATGCTGAAGAGGTAGTCGATGATGTTGTCGAGCTGCTGGTCGGTCAGCGGCCCACCGCCCTCGGCACCCCACGCCGGCATCGGCGAGAACCCCCGGCCGTAGATGAGGATGGACTTCACCTCCTCACGGGTGTAGCGGAACAGCACCGTGTCGAGCGCCGGCGACTTCCAGCTCACCGTGGCGACGTACTGCCCGTCGGAGGTCACCGTGAACGACGCCACGCCGCCCACACCGTTCGGGCCGTGGCAGGCGGCGCAGTTGGCGCCCACGTTGTAGAGCTCCTCGCCCCGGGACACGAACGTCTCCTCGAACGTCTCGACCGCCCCGGTCTGGCGACCCGGCTCGGCCAACCAGTAGAGCGGGAGGGTGATGCCGATGACGGCGAGCACCACCAGCCCGAGGCCGAGGGTCCGGTCGAGCTTCTTGGTCTCGAGCTCGTCGTCGTCCATGTACGGCTTGCGGTTGGCCGCCAGCTCGACCTCGGAGCCGACCTCGGCCCGCCCCTTGCGCATGTTGACGATCACGGCGACCGCGAACGCGCCGATGATGACGAGGGCGATCACGATGCCGATCGTGCGCTGCACATCGGCGATCACGACGGTGGACAGAACGGACATCAGTGGCTTCCTCCGCCGACGCAGTGGGGGCCTTCGGCTTCCTGGCCGGTGGTGTTGGTCCCGATCGGGGGACCCTGGATCAACTGACCGGTGTTCAC
>JALOLR010000020.1 GCA_025455885.1 Acidimicrobiales bacterium | reverse complement strand
TTGACGGCGATGCCCTGGTCCTGGAACTGGCGGGCGCAGTCGACGGTGAAGCGCTCGAGGGCCACCTTGCTCATGCCGTAGGACATGAGGCCCGGGTGGGGGTAGAGGGCCGCCACCGACGACACGTTCACGATGGCGCCGCCGCCGTCGGCGGCGAGGTGGGGGCGGGCGACGCGGGTGGCGAGGAACGGGGCGTCGAGGTTGACCGCCATGACCAGCTGGTGGCGGGCGAGGGGGATGTCGATGTCGCCGACGAAGGTGACGGCCGCGTTGTTGACCAGCACGTCGAGTCGGCCGAAGTGCTCGACGGTGGTGGTCACCATGGCCTCGACGGCGGCGGGGTCGGCCAGGTTGGTCGGCACGGCCAGGGCGTCGGCGCCGGCGGCCTCGACCCGGGCCACGGTGTCGTCGAGGGTGCCGGGCGTGCGCTGGGGGCTCGCGGCGGTCGAGCGGGCCGCGGCGGCGACGGCGCACCCGGCCTCGGCCAGGGCGACGGCGACGGCGGCACCCACCCCCCGGCTGGCCCCGGTGACCAGGGCCACCTTCCCGTCCAGGTCCATCGTTCAGGCCTCCTTGGCAGGCAGCAGCTCGAGGAGCTGGCCGTCGGGGTCGCGGACCATGACGGCCAGGCCGACGTCGGTGGCGTCGAGCACCTCGCCACCGTGGGCCCTGACCGCGGCGGTGGCCGAGGCCAGGTCCGCCACGGTGAAGGACAGGTGGGTGAAGCCGGGTTCGTTCATCACCCGTCGTGTCGCCGGCGGGTTCCCGGGCCGGTCGAAGTGGAGCAGCTCGAGGGTGAACGCCCCGTTGGTGAGGTACACCGCCGAGAGCCCCACCGGCTCGGGCACCTCGAGCAGCGTGGCGCACACCGGGTCGGGCGGGTGGATCTCGTAGGCGAACTCGAAGCCGAGCACCGCCTCGTAGAAGCGCCGCGAGGCGTCGACGTCGGTGACGCACAGCCCCAGGTGGTTGACGGTCACGGCGCTCATGACCGGGCCGAGTCCTGGGACAGGCCCGCGGGCATGACCATGCCGACGCTCTGGAGGTGCTGCCCGAGGGCGCCGTCGAACTCGGCGGCCACGGCGGCGGTGTCCCACCCGCCGTCGCGGTTCATCCAGGCGATCTGCTTGGGGTGCTGGAAGAGCGTGTAGCTGAAGTCGGTGCGCCCGAAGATCTGCCCGTTCACGTGGGCGGCGTGCTCGGAGGCGAGGTAGGCGACCAGCGGGGCGTTCATGGCCGGGTCGAGGCGGGGGTCGGGTTCGCCGTCGCCGGCGAGGGCGGCGGTCATGCGCGTCGCCCCGGCCGGGGCCAGCGCGTTGACGGTGATGCCGGCTCGCCCGAGCTCGAGAGCCCACACGAAGGTCATCCCCATGAGCCCGGCCTTGGCGGCGCCGTAGTTGGTCTGTCCGAAGTTGCCCCGCAGCCCCGCCGATGAGGTGATGTTCACGATCCGCCCGTAGCCGGCGTCCTTCATGACCGGGGCGGCGTGGCGGGCCATGTTGAAAGCGCCCTTGAGGTGGGTGGCGATCACGGCGTCGAAGTCGTCCTCGGTCATCTTGACCAGAGTGCGGTCGCGCACGATGCCGGCGTTGTTGACGAGGATGTCGAGGCGCCCGAAGGTGTCGGTGGCCGTGGCCACGATGCGTCCCGCGGCGTCGAAGTCGGTCACCGAGTCGTGCGACGGCGTCGCCCGGCCGCCCAGGGCCTCGATCTCGCGGCACACCGACGTGGCCGGGTCCTCGTCGGTGTCGTCGCCGCGCAGGCCCACCCCGAGGTCGTTGACGACCACGGCGGCTCCCTGGCGGGCCAGCTCGAGGGCGAACTCACGGCCGATGCCCCGGCCCGCTCCGGTGACGATGGCGACGCGGTTCTCCAGCAGCACGAGGCTCCCCGATCGTGTCGGGGGTCCCCTGGCCGTGACCGACGTCGACGGCGGCTCCCCCCGGGCCGGTGCGTAGTATGACACGAACGTCAGATTCGACCTGTCACGAGATCGAGGTGGTCGTGGTGGCCAAGGCGACGGGGGTCGATCCCTTCGCGGAGACCGAGGACCAGGCGGCGCTGCGGGCTCTGGCGCGCGAGGTGGCCCGCCGCGAGGTGGCCCCCCGGGCCCGCCAGGGCGACGCCTCCTACGAGCTCCAGCCCGAGGCGATCAAGGCCCTCGCCGCCGCCGACCTGTTCGGGGTCACGATCGGGGAGCGGTGGGGCGGGCTCGGCTACGGCGACGTCGAGGCGTCGATCGTCCTCGAGGAGATCGCCCGCCACGACGTATCCACCGCGGTGGTGTGCCAGCTCGCCTTCAACGGCCCGTCGCGGGGCATCGAGCACCTCGGTGGTGACGGGTTGAAGGAGCGGTGGCTGCCGGCGGTGGCCTCCGGCGAGGCGATCCTCAGCATCGGCATCACCGAACCCGACGCCGGCTCGGCGGTGCAGAACATGCGGGCCTCGCTCACCGACGACGGCCCGGGCCGCTGGCGCCTCGACGGGTACAAGAACTACTCCACGCTCGGCCACGTGGCCGCCGGCGTGCTGGTGTGGTGCCGCTGGCCGGGGGGTGAGGGGGCCAAGGGCATCGGTGCGGTCGTCGTGCCCATGGACCGCGACGGCGTCTCGGTCACGGGCCGCCACGAGGGCATGGGCATCCACGCCGCCACCGAGGCCGAGATCGCCTTCGACGCGGTGGAGGTCACCGCCGACGACGTGCTCCTCGCCGGCGACCCGGCCACCACCGACGCGTTCAAGGTGCTGCTCGCCCACCTCAACCACGAGCGGTGCGGCAACGCCTCGATGTGCGTCGGTGCCGCCCAGGGCGCCCTCGAGCACTCGATCCGCTACATGAACGACCGGGAGCTGAACGGACGGCCGATCGCCGAGCTCCAGGGCCTCCAGTGGAAGCTGGCCGACATGGCGGTGCAGCTCGAGGGGGCCCGGCTCCTGTTGGGTCGGGCGGTGCGCCTGGCCGGCGAGGGCGGCACCCCGCCGGCGATGGAGACGGCGCTGGCCAAGTCGGCCGCCAACCTCGCCGCGAAGTACGTCTGCGACGAGGCCATCCAGATCCACGGCGGCTACGGGTACAGCCACGAGTACCCGGTGGAGCGGGCGTACCGCGACATCCGCGGTCTGTGCATCGGCGCCGGGACGGTGGAGGCCCAGCGCAACTACGTGGGCGGTTCGCTGTCGCGCGGGCGGGGCACGGTCGCCGCGGGGTGGGACGACCGCATCCTCGGCTGAGGGCGGTCTCGTCAGGCGTCGGGTCGCAGGAACAGGCCTTCGGGGTCCCAGCGGCGCAGGCGCGTCACCTCGGCCGGGTCGGGCGGGTCGAGCTCGGCGAGGTCGTCGGCGACCACCAGCGGCCACGGGCACCGTGATCGGATCAGCTCCACCCGTGCCTCGACGGGGCCCTCGCCGGGGGCGACGGCGACGAGGGCCAGCTCGCCGTCGGCCTGCGGGGTGAAGGTGCCGAGGTCGGTGACCAGCGCCGACACCCGGGTGCCGGGGGAGGTGACGTAGCCGACGTCGGCCACGATCCGCCGGGAGGTGAGCGTGGTCATGACGACCACCTCGTCGGCGCTGGTGGCCACGTCGTTGCCGCCCCCGGAGCCGACGAGGAACACCTTGTCGCCGATGACGGTGGAGTTGATGTTGGCGAAGCGGTCGACCTGGGCGGCGCCGAGGCAGGCGAGCAGGGTGGTGCCGGGGCCGCCGACGAGGGCGCCGAGCACCTGGTCGGCGTCGCCGAGCATGGTGGCGGTGGGGAAGCTGCGGTGGTTGAACACGAACGGGTCGGCGTCGGTGGGCTCATAGCCCCACAGCCCGAGCTCGGCGGTGAGGACCACCTGGGAGCCCCGGTCGCGGGCCTTCTCGACGCCGAGCCAGGTGGCCAGGTTGGCCACCCCGGCCCCGGCCAGCGCGCCGTCGGCGCCGGTGGCGACGATCCGGTCGGCGAGGTGGCGGGCCCCGAACACCGCGGCGCGCTCCCAGGCGTTCACCGGGGCGTCGAGGTCGGGCGGGTGGGCGGCCTCGTCGGCGCGCCACGAGTCGGGTTCGGCCCGGTCGCGCAGCCCGGCGATCCGGTCGGGGCCGAGGCGGTCGAGGTAGTCGTGCTGGTCGGCGGGTTCGAGCACCCAGCGGCGGATCCAGGCGTCGAAGTCGTCACCGTGGCTGGCGTCGCGGGCCTCGGCCCAGAACGCGAGGTCCTCGCCGTAGGCGTCGACGGGCACGTCGCGGGCGAACAACCCGCCGGGGTGGGCGCCCATCGGGGTCTCGGTCACCGACAGCACCCGGTGGCCGGGCACCAGCACCAGGTGCGACCACGGGCGGATGTCGTCGACGATCCGCTCCGCGGTGGCGATGGTGCCCCGTCGGGCGGCGAGGGCCCCCCACACCCCCTCGAGGCGGGGGGCGGCGAAGGCCAGGTTGCCGTCGCGGTCGGCGATCGGGGCGTGCAGGAGCGTGACGTCCGGGGCGTAGGCCTCGACCAAGCCGACCTCGCCGAAGGGGGTGTCGACGCGGGCGTAGCCGGGGTTGTCGGCCATCGAGGAGCCGACGAGCGACCCGGTGGTCACGGCGGGCAGGCCGCGGGCCGCCGCCTCCAGGCGTTGGGCGAAGGTCAGGAACGACCAGTGCTCCACCTCGACCTCGCCGGCCAGGTAGGCGTTCGCGAACCAGGGGTTCGGGGTGAAGTTGGGGAACACGTCGCCGGAGTAGCCGGTGATCACCCGCTTCACGAGCCCGCCGCGGAAGAACAGCGCGCCGAGGCTCGACAGGCTGAGCATGACGAGGGTGAACTGCGGGTCGCGCTCCCAGAAGTGGCGCACCAGGTGGCGCGCGCCGGCGGTCCAACGGGAGTGGTTGGTGACGACGTGGATGGCGTCGCCGGGTCGCACGTGGGTCATGGCGTCGTCGAGCGAGCACACCTTGTCGGCCATCGGCGGGCAACCTATCCGAGCAGCGTGTGGCTAACGTCGGCGTCATGATTCGCTACGAGGTGGGGGGCGACCACGTCGCCCGGATCACGTTGGACCGTCCCGACGCGAAGAACGCCCTCACCGTCGAGATGCGCGACGACATCGTGGCGTCGGTGCGCCGGGCCCGCGCCGACGCCGACGTGCGGGCGCTCTTGATCACGGGGGTCGGTGACGCCTTCTGCGCAGGCATGGACCTGCGGGCCTCCACGGTGAGCGAGGCCGGCGGTTCGGCGTTCGATCCGCGCACGACGAGTGAGGCGCTGCGGGTGGGGGTGCAGGCGTTCATCCGTGAGCTGTGGGAGCTCGACAAGCCGACGGTGGCGGCGGTGAACGGAACCGCCGTCGGCCCCGGGGCGCACCTGGCGCTGGCCTGTGACTTCGTGCTCGTGCAGCCCGAGACGCGGTTCGTGTGGTCCTTCGCCAAGTGGGGGCTCGTGGTCGACGCCGGCGGGGCGTACCTGTTGCCCCGCCTGGTGGGACTGCCCCGGGCCAAGGCGATGGTGATGCTCGGGGAGGGCGCGGTGGGGGCCGAAGCGGTGGCGTTGGGGCTGGCCTATCGCTGCGCCGACTCGGTCGAGGCGCTCGCCGCCGAGGCCGACGCCCTCGCGGTGCGTCTGGCCGCCGGGCCCACCCGTTCGCTGGGGCTGTCCAAGCAGCTGTTGAACGCGTCGTTCGAGACCGAGCTCGCCCCGTCGCTCGACCGTGAGGCCCAGGCCCAGGCGATGGCCGCGGTGTCCCCGGAGATGGCCGAGGGCATGGCGGCGTTCAAGGAGAAGCGGACCCCGGACTTCCCGGGAACCGCGAACCGGAGCTGACGGCCGACGGCGCGAGGGGGACTGCCGTTCGGGGCTGTCACCGCCGTCCCCTGCCGTCAGATGACCCCGCGGGAGCGGAGGTCGGCGAGCTCGGTGGGGGAGAGGCCGACGAGGCCGCCCCACACCTCGTCGTTGTGCTCGCCGAGGGCCGGTGCGGCGACCGGGGCCTCGGGCCGGCGTCCGTCGAGGCGTGGATAGGGCGCCTGTTGCAGGTGGGGCCCGGCCACCGGGTCGTCGACGGTCACGAGGTCGCCGCGGGCCGCGAAGTGGGGGTCGGCCACCATGTCGGCGGCGCTGTAGGCGGTGCCCACCGGCACCTCGTGGGCGATGCACGCCGCCTCGACCTCGGCCGCGGTGAGCGAACTCGTCCAGGCGGCCACGAGGTCGTTGATCTCGTCGGAGCGCTCCGCCCGCTTCGCCAGCGTCGCCCACTGCGGATCGTCGGCCAGCTCGGGGCGGCCCATCGCCGCGCACAGCCGGGCGAAGTTCACGTTCGACCCGCCCACCACGCAGACGTAGGCGCCGTCGGCGGTCGGGTAGTTGTCGAGCGGCGCGCTGGTCGCCATCCGGTTGCCCTCGCGCTCGCGCACCACGCCCAGGCGGTCGTGGGCGGCGATCGTCCACTCCATGACCCGCAGGATCGAGCCGTACAAGGGCGCGTCGACCACCCCACCCCGGCCGGTGCCGCCCGGTCGGTCCCGCCGGTAGAGCGCCGCGACCACCGCCTCGGCGGCGAAGGTGCCGGTGAGGTAGTCCGAGATCGACACCCCCGGACGCACCGGCGGCCGGTCGGGGTAGCCGGTGAGCTGGAGCAGGCCGCCGTAGGCGATGCCCATGCGGTCGAGGCCGGTGCGCGGCGAGTAGGGGCCGTCCTGGCCGAACACGCTGATGCGGGCCCACACCAGGCGCGGGTCGCAGTCGCCGGGCCCGATGCCCCAGCGCTCCATGGCGCCCGGGCGGAAGTTCTCGCACACCACGTCGGCGGTGGCCACCAGACGACGGAACAGCTCCTGGCCCTCGGCGTCGCGCAGGTTCAGGGTGATCCCCATGCGGCCCCTGCCCTCGACCGCCCACCACATCGAGTAGCCCGGACCGTCGTCGTCGGTCGGGGCGAACGGGCCGATGGAGCGCATGAAGTCCCCGCCCCGAGGGTCCTCGATCTTGACGACCTCGGCGCCCATGTCGCCGAGCAGCCCGGCGCAGAACGGGGCGCTGATGCGGGTGCCCACGTCGATGACCCGCAACCCCTCGAGGGGCAGGGGGTCGTCGTGCGCCTCGTCGGTCACGCCGGCCCGTCACGGTGCTCGGCGAAGACCTCCGACATCGACGCCTTCGCCGAGCGGGCCTTCAGCGCCGAGGTGGCCGTCTCGGTGTTGTGCATCCAGTGATGCGCCATGAAGTGGTACTTCCACGAGTCGTCCTTGCCCATCAGGGTCGACACGTGGTTGAGCGAGTCCTTCGTCACCTGGGCGGTGGCCGGCGGCACCAGCGCCACCCGCTCGGCCAGCTCGACGGTGCGCTCCATCAGCTCGTCGCGGGGCACGACCCGGTTCACCATCCCGAGTCGCCACGCCTCCTGGGCGTCGAGCTTCTCGCCGGTCCAGAGGAACTCCTTGGCCTTGCGCACCCCCAGCTCCCACGGCTCCACCAACAGCTCCACGCCGGCCCCGGTCATGCGCAGCACCGGGTTCTGGAAGGTGGCGTCGTCGGCGGCGACGATCAGGTCGCACATGCACGCCAGCATCAGCCCGGCGGCCACGCACGACCCCTGCACGGCGGCGATGGTCGGCTTGCGGAACGAGTAGATGCGCCGGCAGCGGTCGTAGTACATGACCTGCTCGTGGCGGAACTTGCCCTCCGGCGTGGCCCGCAGGAGGCGCCACTCGTCTGGCTCGGTGTCACCGACGAGGGCCTTGAGGTCGTGGCCGGAGGAGAAGTGCTTCCCGGCCCCGGCCAAGATCACCACCCGCACCTCGTCGTCGGCGTCGGCGGCGTCGAAGCAGGCGTCGAGGGCGTCGATGAGCGCGGTGTCCTGGGCGTTGGCCACCTCGGGGCGGTTCATGGTGACGGTGGCCACGTGGCCCTGCACCGCGTATTCGACGACGGGATCAGCCATTCGACGACTCACTTCCTCTGGAGGCTGCTGCGGCGGGCTCGCGCCGGGGCGGTTTGGGCGGGCGGGGCAGGCCGAGGACCCGTTCGCCCAGGATGGTGCGTTGGATCTCGTTGGTGCCGGCCCACACCGAGGACGCCTGGTAGTAGAGCCACGACCGCTGCCACTCGCCGCCGCCGGGGTTGTCGGCGGCGTCGCGCCACAGGGGGGCGGCGTCGCCGAGCACGGCCATCACGGTGTCGTGGAACCGCTTCGACATCTCGCTCCAGTACAGCTTCAGCGCGCTCCCCTCGGGTCCGGGGTCGAGGCCCTGGGACAGCCGGCTGATGCTGCGCAGGTTGTGGAGCTGGAAGAGGCGCACCTCCACGTAGGCCTGGGCCAGCCGCTGCTGGAGACGCACGTCGTCCATCGCCCCGTTGGCCACCGCCAGGCGCACCAGCTCCTCGAGGAGCTGCACGTGGATCACCAACTGGCGGGGGTTCGTGCCCCGCTCGTGGGAGAGCGTGGAGTTGGCGACCATCCACCCCTCGTGCTCGGGGCCGATCAGCTGGTCGTGCGGCACGAACACGTCGGTGAAGAACACCTCGTTGAACTCGGCCTCGCCGGTGAGCTGCACCAACGGGCGCACCTCCACGCCCGGGGCGTGCATGTCGACGACCAGGTAGGAGATGCCCTTGTGCTTCGGGGCGGCGGGGTCGCTGCGGGCCAGGCACACGCCCCAGTCGGCGAACTGGGCGTAGGAGGTCCAGACCTTCTGGCCGTTCAGCACCCAGCCGCCCTCCACCGGCACCGCCCGGGTGGCGACCCCGGCGAGGTCGCTGCCGGCACCCGGCTCGCTGAAGAGCTGGCACCACATCTCGCCGGCGTCGAGGATCCGGGGCAGCCAGCGCCGCTTCTGGTCGTCGGTGCCGTGGGCCATCAGGGTCGGGCCGGCCAGGTTGATGCCGATGCGCCCCACCATCTCGGGGGCCCGGGCCCGGGCCAGCTCCTCCTGCACGATGAAGTGCTCCACCGGTCCGGCGCCGCGGCCCCCGTACTCGGTGGGCCACGCCACGCCCACCCAGCCACCGCCGGCCAGCTTCGCCTGCCAGTCGCGGCCGAAGCGCACCTCGTCAGCCAGGTCGTCGAAGCGGGGCGGCAGCCCCGTGCCGTACTCCCAGGGGAGGTGCTCGACGAGCCACCCCCGGACCTCGGCGCGGAAGGTCTCCTCGTCGCCGGTCGGGCTCAGGTCCATCGACGGCTCCGCGGTTCTGACACCGGCGTCATAGTATTCGGCCCATGGAGTTCGACCTGTCCGCCGACCAGGTCGCCCTCCGTGACGGGGCCGCCGACCTCCTCGCCGGGCTCTCCGGCCCCACCGAGGTGCGCGCCCACCTCGCCACCGGCGCGCCCTACGACCGGGCGCTCTGGTCGGCGATGGTCGACCAGGGATGGCCCGCGATCGCCGTCCCGGAGGACGAGGGGGGGCTGGGCCTCGGCTGGGTGGAGGCCGCCGTGCTGCTCACCGAGCTCGGTCGCCACGTCGCGCCCGTACCGCTCACACCCGTGCTCGTCGCCCTCGCCGCCCTGGTCGGGCGGCCCGAGCACGCCGACCGGGTGGCGGCCATCGTGGCCGGTGAGTCGATCGGCGCGGTGGCGTGGTCGGCCGACCCCACCGCCCTCGTCGTGGGCGGCGTCGTGCACGAGCCCACCCTGAGCGGGCGCCTCGGCCCGGTGGAGGCGGCGGCGGTGGCCGACCTCGTCGTGGTGGTGGTGCCCGACGGCGTGTACCTCGTCGAGCAGCCTCCCGATCGGCGCCCGGCGCCGCTGCCGGCGATGGACCTCACGCGGTCGCTGTCGTGGCTCGACCTCGACCACACCCCGGCGGTGCGCCTCGGCGGTCCGGCCGAGTCGGTCCGCCTCACCTCCCTGGGGGCGGTGGCGTCGTCGGCCGAGCTGCTCGGCGGCAGCGACCGCATCCTCGAGATGGCCACGGAGTACGCCAAGGACCGGGTGCAGTTCGGGGCCCCGATCGGGAGCTTCCAGGCCGTGAAGCACCGGTGCGCCGACATGCTCGTCGACGTCGAGGGCATCCGCTCGACCACCTGGTACGGCGCCTGGGCGTGCGCCGCCGACGACCCCGGGTTCGTTGCGGCGGCGTCCACGGCCAAGGTGTGGGCCGCCGACGCCTCCAAGCGGGTCATGTCCTCGGGGCTCCAGGTGCACGGGGGCATCGGCTTCACCTGGGAGCACGACCTGCACCTGTACCTGAAGCGGGCTCAGGTCGCCCAGCTCGCCTACGGCGACGCGGCCCACCACCGCCGGGTGCTCGCCGGCGAGCTCCGGGCCAGGGTGCGGGCCGGCGAAGGGGTCATGTGAGCCCCCGCCGACCGCCCGGCGCGACGACGGGCGCCGACGGGCCCCGGCGGGGTCAGAAGAAGTAGCGCAGCACCAGGTCGGCCACGCACGCCGGTTTGGTGCCACCCTCGATCTCGAACGTGGTCCGGAGGGCGACCTGCACGCCGTCGTCGCCCACCGGCTCGGCCGCCACGAGGGTGGCGGCGAGGCGCACCCTCGACCCGACCGGGACCGGCGCCGGGAAGCGCACCTTGTCGAGCCCGTAGTTGATGCCCATCCGGGTGTTGCGCCACTCGACGACGTCGTGCAGCAGCGCCGGCCCGAGTGAGAGGGTGAGGTAGCCGTGGGCGATGGTGGTGCCGAAGGGCCCCTCGGCGGCCCGGTCCACGTCGACGTGGATCCACTGGTGATCGCCGGTGGCATCGGCGAAGGTGTCCACGCGTTCCTGGGTGATCTCCACCCAGTCGCTGTGGCCGAGCTCCTGGCCCACCCTGTCGGTCACGTCGTCGATGCTGGCCAAGGTGATCATCGGCGGGACCGTAGCGTTCCGCGGGAGGGTGCCGCAGGGGTGCGGTCGGTCGGCGGGACACCCGGGTGGGGCACCTGCTTAGATGGGCGGGCCGCGTTTCGAACGATCACGTCAGCCTTCGTTCGAGCACACGACCGCACACCGACACGAGGGGGAGGCCTGATGGCCTGGGATTTCGAGACCGATCCTGAGTTCCAGGAGAAGCTGGACTGGGTCGAGACCTTCGTCCACGACGAGATCGAGCCCCTCGACCTGATGTTCCCCGGGCTGGCCTTCACCCCGCTCAGCGACGAGCTGCGCCGCATCGTCGACCCCCTCAAGCAACAGGTGCGCGACCACGACCTGTGGGCCGCCCACCTCGGTCCGGACCTCGGCGGGAAGGGCTACGGCCAGCTCAAGCTCTCGCTCATGAACGAGATCCTGGGCCGCTCCGGCTGGGCCCCCACGATCTTCGGCACCCAGGCCCCCGACACCGGCAACGCCGAGATCATCGCCCACTACGGCACCGACGACCAGAAGAAGCAGTACCTCGACCCGCTGCTGTCGGGCGAGATGTTCTCGTGCTACTCGATGACCGAACCCCACGCCGGGGCCGACCCCACCATGTTCACCACCCGGGCCGAGCTCGACGGCGACGAGTGGGTCATCAACGGGTGGAAGTGGTTCTCCTCCAACGCCCGCACGGCGTCGTTCCTCATCGTCATGGTCGTCACCAACCCCGACGTGAGCGCCTACCAGGGCATGTCGATGTTCCTCGTCCCCACCGACACGCCCGGCGTGAACATCGTGCGCAACACCGGGCTGGCCGGGGAGTCCGAGGACGAGGGCAGCCACGCCCTCATCCACTACGACAACGTCCGGGTGCCCCCCGAAGCGCTGCTCGGCGGCGAGGGCCAGGCCTTCGCCATCGCCCAGACCCGCCTCGGCGGCGGGCGCATCCACCACGCCATGCGCACCATCGGCATGTGCAACAAGGCGTTCGACATGATGTGCGAGCGGGCCCTCAGCCGTGAGACCCAGGGCAGCCTCCTCGCCGACAAGCAGTTCGTGCAGGGCTACATCGCCGACAGCTACGTCGAGATCAAGCAGTTCCGCCTCATGGTGCTCCAGACGGCGTGGGCCATCGACCGGTACAAGGACTACCGGCGGGTCCGCAAGGAGATCGCCGCCGTCAAGGTCGCCATGCCCACGTTGTTGATGAACGTCGCGCAGCGGGCCATCCAGGTCCACGGTGCGCTCGGCGTGTCCAACGAGATGCCCCTCGCCGGGATGTTGCTCACCTCCTCGGTGATGGGCCTCGCCGACGGCCCCACCGAGGTCCACAAGGTGACCATCGCCCGCCAGGTGCTCCGCGACTACCGCCCGAGCGACGACCTGTGGCCCACCGAGCACCTGCCCAAGAAGCGCGAGGCGGCCAAGGCCAAGTTCGCCGACCTGCTCGAGCTCGAGGTGGGCAACCTGTGAGCGACACCGGACGGCTCTTCGGCGACCTCGACGCCCCCACCATCGACACCGCCGCCCTCGGCGCGTGGATGGACACCCAGGACCTCCCCGGCTCCGGGGCCCCGGGGGCTCGCTACATCTCGGGCGGCAGCCAGAACGAGATCTACGAGATCACCCGCGGCGACCTGCGGGCCGTGTTGCGCATCCCCCCGCCGACGGCCCCCGACAGCCGCGACGCCGGGATCATGCGCGAATGGCGCATCATCGAGGCCCTCGACGGCACCGACGTGCCCCACACCGAGGCCGTAGCGGTGTGCGACGACCCGTCGGTGCTCGGCCGCACCTTCTACATGATGGGCTTCGTCGACGGGTGGTCGCCCATGGACGCCCCCGACTGGCCGTCACCGTTCCTGGAGGACGTGGAGGCCCGCCGGGGCCTGGCCTTCGAGCTCGTCGAGGGGATCGCCCGGCTGTCGAGGGTCGACTGGCAGGGGCGGGGGCTCGGCGACCTCGGTCGTCCCGACGGGTTCCACGACCGCCAGGTGCCGCGGTGGACCGCGTTCCTCGAGAGGATCAAGGGCCGTGAGCTCCCCGGCTTCGACGAGGCCACCGCCTGGCTCGACACGCATCGCCCGATCGACTTCGTGCCCGGGCTCATGCACGGCGACTACCAGTTCGCCAACGTCATGTTCCGCCACGGCGCACCGGCGCGGCTGGCGGCCATCGTCGACTGGGAGATGGGGACCGTCGGGGACCCCAAGCTCGACCTGGCCTGGGTCGTGCAGAGCTGGCCGGAGGACACGAGCGAGGTCGAGGGCGGCTACGTCGACCTCACCGGGATGCCCGGACGCTCCGAGCTGCTCGCCCACTACGCCGAGGCGTCCGGACGCCAGGTCGACGACATCGACTACTACAACGTGCTGGCCCGCTGGAAGCTGGCCATCGTGTTGGAGCAGGGCTTCCAGCGCGCCGGCGACGACCCCAAGCTGAACATGTTCGGCGACATCGTCCTCGGGCTGATGGCCGGCGCCGCCGAGCTCGCCGCGAGCACCGACTACGACGTACGGGCCTGAGGGCGGCGCGGCCCCTCGGCTACTTCGGCGGGAACCGCAGGGCCCCGTCGAGGCGGATGTTCTCGCCGTTCAGGTAGGGGTTCTCGACGATGCTCAACACCAGTTGGGCGAACTCCTCGGGCTTGCCCATCCGCTTGGGGAACTGGATGCTCGAGGTGAGCTTCTCCTTCATCTCGTCGTTGATGCTCATCATGATGGGCGTCCCCATGGTGCCCGGGGCGATGGCGCACACCCGGATGCCCACGGGGGCGAGGTCCCGGGCGATGGGAAGGGTCATGCCGAGGATGGCGGCCTTGGCGGCGCCGTAGGCCACCTGCCCGGCCTGGCCCTCGAGGCCGGCGATCGACGCGGTGTTGACCACCACGCCTCGCTGGCCGTTCTCGTCCGGCTCGTTGGCGGCCATGGCCGACGCCGCCATCCGGGTGACGTTGAACGTGCCGAAGGCGTTCATCGCCATGGTCGACGTGAACACCTCCATCGAGTGCGGCGAGTTGTCACGCGAGAGCGTGCGGCCCCCGCCCGTGGCGCCGCCGGCCACGTTCACGACCACCGCCAGGGGGCCCATGGCCTCGGCGGCGGCGACGGCGGCCGCGACGTCGTCCTCGCTCGTCACGTCGCCGGACACCGCGGCGCCCCGTCCGAGCTCGCTGACCAGCTTCTCCGAGCCGTCGGCGTTCTGGTCGAACACGACCACGCCCAGACCCGCCTCGGTGAGCCGACGAACTGTCGCCGCACCCAGTCCGCCGGCGCCGCCGGTCACGATCGCTGAACGTCCGCTGAGCTCCACTGCCCCTCCAAGGTCGAGTCGCGCCGGGTGACCACCCGGCGACCCGGCACCGTAGGCGCTACCTGACGCCAGTGTCATATGTTGGGAGGTCCGTCTGCCCCGGAGGACCGATGACCGACATCTCACCCCTGGCGACCTCGATCCCGAGTCGACTGGGGACCACGAGCCGTGTCGAGGACGGCCGGCTCGTGTTCCGCATCACCCCCGTCCCCACGACGTGCGTGCACGGGGCGCTGCGGACCAGCGTGATGAGCTTCGCCGTCGACGCCGCCACCGGCGTGGCCGTCGACAGCGACCCCGAGCGGTGGACGTTCACCTCCGACCTCGTGGTGCGGATGCCGCTGACCGACCCGCCCGAGTGGATCGACGTCCGCCCGACCGTCCTGCGCGACGGGCGGCGCTCGGCCACCTGCTCGGCCCGCCTCGTCGGCGCCGACGGCGTCGAGGTGGGCTACGGGGCGGGCGGCTTCACCCGGGTGGACCGCCGGGAGGACGACCCCCCGAAGCACCCGTTCGATCCCGACGTCGCCCGCAACCGCTGGGACCGGATCACGCCGATCGAGGAGCCCCTCCCCGAGGCGATGGGACTGCGGGTGCTCGACGCTGCGGCGGGGGTCGTCGAGGTGGACGTGCGTCCCGACCTGCGCAACCCTGCCGGTGCACTCCAGGGCGCCATGGTGGCGGCGCTCGTGGAGGCCGCCGCGGAGGCTGCGCTGGGGGCCACGTGGGGTGGCCCGGCGTACGTGACCGACCTGCACGTGCGCTACCTGGCCCAGAACCGCACCGGCCCGATCCGCTCCGCGGTCCGCGTCGTGGGCCACGGCCCCGACGCGACGGCGCTGGTCGAGCTGACCGACGTGAGCACGGGCCGGCTGACGACCCACGCCACGGCGCGGGCCGTCCCGGTGCCGGCGGAGCGCCTCTGAGGGTGCAGGGGCACCGCTGAGCTCAGCGGCCCGGGTCGCGAAGCCGCACCAGGTGGGGGAGGTCCTGGAGTGATCGCAGCGTGTCGTTCAGGTGCGTGCACGTCGACGAGCCGGTGAGCTCGGTGCGGACCGTCCGGCGGAGCCCTTCGAGGGGCATGCCCACGACGCGACCGGCGCTGCCCACCGCACCGGGACACTCTTGCCAGGGGAGGACGCGGGCCTCGGTGGCGATCGCCACGATCGTCGAGCCGACCGTGTCGACGGTGGCCGTGACCAGGTACTCGTGCACGCAGGTCTCGAGGCCGTCGCCGTCGACGTGGCTGTCGCGGAAGTGCACCTCGACGGCGGCGGTGCCGTCGGGCGCAACCGGCCCGACGTCGAGGCGTCGCAGGCGGCGCATGCCGTGCGGGGGGAGCGGCGCGGTGTCGTGCCAGGCGTCGGGGTCGTCGAGCACCCCGATGGCCGGTGCGGGCGGCCCGAGCGGGGTCATGATCACCCCTGTCCGGCGCAGGGTGGTGAACATCACCGAGTCGCCGGCCCAGCCCGCGCACAGGTCGGCCTGACCCTGCAGTCGGTCGTGGTCGGGTGGTTCCGCTTCCGCCTCGGACCCGTCCGATCCACCTGGTGCGACCGCCCGCTCTCCGGGCGGTCGCGATCCTGTCCCGGCGGTGGTGGCGGCGTGCTGCATGGCGAACCCCGAGACCAGCGACGCCCCGGGCAGGTCGTCGAGGAGTTGGGCGAGCAGCACCGCCTCGGGGTCGTCGTCGGGGAAGCCGGCCAGCGCCTCGGCCGCCCGGGCCCGGAACCCCGCCGCCACGCCCAGGCCCACGAGGCCCGCCAGGGCCAGGGGGCGCACGGAGCCGGCCACCTCCTCGACGGTTCCCGACCCCGCGGCGAGACGGGCCCCGAACGAGGTGGACGCCATGACGAGCGGCGCGCCGTCGTCGCCGGTGAGCAGGTCCCGACCGCGGGCGTCGACGAGGGCCGGGCCGTCCAGCCCCTCCGGCCGGGTGGTGTCGATCGTGGTGGTGCGGCGCACCCACCCCGGTCGACGCGGCGGGGTGGACGCGACGGGGTCGTGCGGCCCGGCGTACTGCGGCGCGAACCCCATCAGCGGCCCTCGGGGGTGACGGGCGATCGGCGCTCAGCCACCGCGCTCGGCGATCAGCGCCGCCCGGCTGATCTTCGTGGACGCGCTGCGCGGGATCCGCTCGACGACCTCGACCGACTTGGGCACCTTGTAGGCGGCCAGGCGGGTCTTGGCGAAGGCGATCACCTCGGCGGCGTCGGGCGGCGCCGAGGAGTCCCGGGGCTCGACGATGGCGTGGACCCGGCGTCCCCACTCCGGGTCGGACAGCCCGATGACCACCACGTCGACGATCTCCGGGTGCTCGACGAGGGCGCTCTCCACCTCGGCCGGGAAGACGTTGGCCCCGCCCGTGATGATCATGTCGACGCGTCGATCGGCGATGTACAGGTAGCCGTCCTCGTCCATCCAGCCCATGTCGCCGGCCGTGGAGAACCCGTCGTCGGTGGTGGGCAGCGGCGGCGCCCCGCCCACGTAGCGGTACATCCCGCTCATCGGCGAACGGAGGTAGATCTCGCCGATCTCGCCCGACGGAACCGGTTCGCCGGAGGCGTCGGCGATGCGCACCTCGGTGCCCCGGTACCCACGCCCGACGCTGCCCTGGTGGGTCAGCCACTCGTCGGCCCGCAACGCGGTGAGGCCGAGGCCTTCGGTCATCCCGTAGGCCATGAAGAACCGCTCGGCCCCGATCAGTTCGATGACCCGGTGCACGAGCGACGGCGGGATCACCGCCGCGCCCTGCAGGACCCACTCGAGCGAGCTCAGGTCGCGATCGTCCACGCCGGGCAGATCGACGATGCGCTGGAGCATGGTGGGGGTGGCGGTGATGGTGGTGACGCGGTGCCGCTCCACGAGGTCGACGATGCGGGCGGCGTCGAACTTCTCGAGGGTGACGAGCGTGTCGCCGGCCAGCACGTTGAGCATCGTGGCGAAGCCGTTGGTGTGGTACAGCGTCGTCGCCATCAGGACCGTCTGCGGCCGCGGGACCTCCTTCCAGCCCTCGACGAACGGCTTGCCGATCTCGGGGTTCCAGACCGCCGGGTTCTCCATCAGGATCATCTTGGGCAGGCCCGTCGAGCCGCTGCTGCAGATGCCGTGGGTGTGCGGCGAGACCGGCCCGTCGAGCGGCCCGTCGTCGAGGCTCGTCGACGCGGCCAGCCAGTCGTGGTCCTCGGTGCCCACCACGAGCGCGGCGTCGACGACCTCGAGGATCCGACCCCGCTCCCAGTCCGGGAGGTCCCAGCGCACCGGCACTGGCACGGCGCCGAGCTTCCAGGTCGCGAAGATCGCGGCGACGGCGTCACAGGAGTTCGGCAGGGCGAGCGCCACCCGATCGCCCGGGACCACACTCCGCTCGGCCATGGCCCGCCCGATCTGGTTGGCCCGCCGTTCGAACTGCGCCCACGTGAGGGCGGTCTCGGAGCCGTCGAGGGCGAGCGCCACCACTGCGGTGTCGTCAGGGCGCTCGGCGGCGAGGACGGCGAGGCGGCCACCGTAGGAGATCACGTCCTCGGCGGTCGCCACGTTCACGCCGGCATCCACAGGTTGCCGCGGATGAACTCGTAGTACCCCCGGAACTGGGCGTGCGCCTCGGGCGTGAGCTCGACGACCCCGCCGAGCAGGTGGGCGCCCCACATGATGTGGGCGTTGTGCTCGACGACGAGCGCGGAGTGGAGGGCGTCGTCGACCGACTTGCCGATGGTCACGAGGCCGTGGTTGGCCATCAGCGCCGCCGACCGCTCGGCCAGGTGCCCCGCCACCTCGGCGGGGAGGCCGGCGCTGCCCGAGGCGTGGTAGCCGCCGCAGGGCACGTCGCCGCCGATGTACACCACGAACTCGTCGATCGCCGCGGGGATCGGCCGGTGGGCCACGGCGTACATCGACGCGTAGCGGGCATGGCAGTGGACGACGCCGCCGACCTCCGGGTACGCGGCCAGGGCGGCCAGGTGCACGCCCTTCTCCGAGGTGGGTGAGCGTTCGCCGGCCACCACCTCGCCGTCGAGGTCGACGACGACCAGGTCGTCGAGGGTCATCTCCTCGTAGCCGAGCGACGAGGGGGTCACCACCACCGTCCCGTCGTCGACACGGCCCGATACGTTGCCGGCGGTGCCCTCGACCAGGCCCTTGGCGTGCATGGCCTTGGCGGCGGTGAGCACCGAGATGCGCACGTCCTCGAGAGGGGCGCCGTTCACGCGGGTCATGGCAGGGTCTCCGGGTTCACGCAGTGGAGAGGTCGTTCGCCGGCGAAGAGCCGAGCGATGTCGTCGGCGACCATGGCGGTGTGGTTGGCCTCGGTGTCGTAGGTCGCCCCGCCGATGTGGGGGGTGAGCACCACCTGACGCATCCCGAGCAGCGGGTGCCCGGCCGGGAGTCGTTCGCCGTCGAAGTGGTCGAGCCCGGCGCCGGCCAGGTGGCCGGACTCCAACGCGGCCACCAGCCCGTCGAGGTCGTGCAGGGCGGCCCGTGCCGAGTTCAGGTACACCGAGCCGGGCTTCATGGCCCGGAAGCGGGCCCCGCTCATCAGCCCGAACGTCTCGGGGGTCGGAGCGGCGTGCATCGACACCACGTCGGCCTCGGGCAGCATCTCGTCGAGCGAGGCGTGGGTCGCCTCGGGGGAGTAGGGGTCGAACGACACCACGTTCATGCCGAGCCCCTCGAAGCGCCACTTCGCCGCCCGGCCGACCGCGCCGAGCCCGATGATCCCCACCGTCTGTCCCGCCACCTGCCAGGCGCGATAGCGCTGATAGGGGATGGTGCCGTCGACGAAGACCCGGTCGGCGCGCAGGTCGGCGTCGGCGGGCACGATGCCGCGGGTCACCGCGAACAGCAGGGCGACGGTCAGCTCGGCGACCGCGTCGGCGTTGCGGCCGGGCGTGCGCAGCACGGGGATGCCTCGTTCGGTGGCGCCGGCGACGTCGACGTTGGTGGGATCGCCCCGGGTCGAGCCGATGACCCGCAGCGGTCGGTCGAGGACCTCGCCCTTCACCGGGTCGGCCTCGGCCACGACGACCGTGGCGCCCAGCTCGTCGATCCGGGCGGCGAGGGACGCCGGGTCGAGGAGGTGCATGGTGGTGGCGTCGAGCCAGGGCTCGTAGTGCACGTCGCACACCTCGTGGAGCCGGTCGAGGCCCGGTCCCCGACAGGTCGCGGTCACCAGGGCCACCGGTCGTCCGCCGGGCCCGTCACCCCCCGTCTCTGACATGCGTGTCACCTTAGGGGACCGGCTGCGCCCTGGCCCTCAGGTCGCGTCCTGAGGAGCGCCGCGACGAGGGCGCCGTGCACGAGGCCAGGCGTGGGGAGGGGGTGCGGTGGAGTGAGGCGGGGGAAGCGCCAGCGTCCCGCCTCACATCGCGTCCCGAGGAGCGCCGCGACGAGGGCGCCGTCATTGATAGAAGGCGGGGCTGGTGGCGCCGGCGGGGATCTCGGTCAGCGGTGCGGCCAGCTCGGCCGCGGTCGGCCCCACCGCCTCCGCCCGGGGCGCCAACGCGTCGACGTCGAACCCGTAGACCTCGGCCGCGGTGGTGGTGAGCACCTGGTCGAGCTCGGCGGTCGTCCACCCCTCGAAGGTGCGGCGGAGGTGCTCGCGGGTGAAGGGGCTCACCCCTTCGTGGTGCGGGTAGTCGCTGCCCCACATCACCTTGTGCAGCCCGAGCTTGCGCATCGCCCGGGCGTCGCGGGGCCCGGGGAAGCTGGCGCCGATCCACACGTTGCGCTCGAAGTACTCGCTGGGGCGCAGGGGCAGGTGGGCGTCGGCGTCGAGCTTCAGCTCGCCGGCCCGTCCCGTCGACGCCGCGAAGTGCATCCCGTCGAGCTGGGCGAGGGTGCCCGGGAGCCACGAACAGCCCTGCTCGGAGAGCACGAAGCGCAGTCGTGGGAAGCGCTCGAAGACCCCGCTCATGATCATGTGCCACAGCGGCCGGTGGGCCATCCACTCGGTCTCGATGGCCCAGATCATCGACGACGACGGGTACGAGCCGTAGTCGGGGTGGCCGCTGCCGGAGTGGGAGTTGACCACCAGGTCGAGGTCCTGGCAGGCCTCCCACAGCGGGTCGTAGGTGGAGGAGTAGAGCGGGTCCATCCCGGCGTCGTCGGGTACCGCCGGGATCAGGATGCCGCCCCGCAGGCCGCTCCCGGCGACCCAGTGCGCCTCCTCGACGGCCCGGTCGACGTCGTTGAGGAACACCTGGGCGATGCCCGCTCGACGGTTCGGTTCGGCCCCGCACCAGTCGGCCAGCCAGCGGTTGTGGGCCCGCAGCCCGGCCCACCGTTGATCGAGGTCGGCGGCCGTGGGCGGTCGGGCCACCAGGGCGCCGGTCGGGAAGAACGGCGGGACGGTGTTCGGGAACACCACCTCGGCCACTTGGCCGTCGGCCTCGAGCTCGGCGATGCGCTGGTCGCTGTCCCAGTTGCGGGTGCGGCCCGGGCTCTGCAGGTCGCGGAACGGGTTCTTGTACGCCGCCCGCCACGTCGCGAAGTCCTCCCGGTACGCCGGGTCGAGGTACTCCCCGTAGGTCTCCATCGACCCGCCGGCGTGGCAGTCGGCGGAGATGACCACGAAGCGCTCGTCGGTTCCCACGGTCACGGCGGATCCCCCGTTCGTCCAGTTCGCGTCGGGCCGTGCGGTCGGGTCGCGCTCCTCGTGGCGACGGCGCGGCCGCTGGCCTCCAGCTCTACCTGACGTTAGCGTCAGAAGCGGTCCGCAGGCCGGCGGGTCGACGAGGGAGGGGGCGGTCGTGGAGCGCGACGTCGTGGACATCTGGGTCAACCTCACGACCCCTGAGAGCGCCGCCGAGTTCCTCGCCGAGGAGAAGAACGCCCACATCCCCGGGTACCTCGGCGGCGACGGTCGCGGCGGCGTGGCCGTCACCGAGCTCCTCGACCGCATGGACGCCAACGGGGTGGCGACCGCGGTGCTCACCCCCGGGCTCACGAGGGCCGGGGTCGGCGCGGCGCTCGAGGTCGCCGACGCCCACCCGGGGCGGTTCCTCGTGGCGGCCATGGTCGCCGACCCCTCCCGGCCCACCCGCAACGTGCAGCGGATCCGTGAGCTCGCCGAGCACCCTCGCCTGGCCATGGTGCGCATCGCCCCGCTCTTCACCCAGGTGGCGATCGACGACCCGAAGCACTACCCGGTGTACCAGGTGTGCGAGGAGCTCGGGCTGCCCGTGGCGATCAACGTCGGGATCCCCGGGCCGCGGGTGCGCTCCCGGGTGCAGCACCCCGAGCTGCTCGAGGACGTGCTCATCGACTTCCCCGACCTCGTGGTCATCGGCGCCCACATGGGCCACCCCTTCGAGGAGCTACTCGTCAACTACATGCGCAAGTGGGACACCCTCTACCTCTCCTGCACCGCCTACGCCCCCCGCTACCTCGACCCGGCCCTCCTGCGGTACATGGGGTCGTCCACGGGGCGGGGTCGGGTGCTGTGGGGCAGCGACGACCCGTGGTTCCCGATGGCCCGGTCGATCACCGAGGCCCGGGACCTCGACCTCGACGACGAGGCCATGGCGCTGTTCCTCGGGGGCACGGCCCGGCGCCTGCTCGACCGCACGGCGCGCTGAGCGTCAACGGAAGTCGAAGGCCACCTTGATCGCCCCGGTCCGTCCCTGGTCGACGATCGTGGTGAACGCCTCGCGCCACTCCTCCAGACGGAACCGGTGGGTGAGCATCCCCGAGAGGTCGATGCGGCCGGCGTCGAGCAGCTCGAAGTAGTGCTCGAAGGCGTGGCGGCGCCGCCCCTCGAACGTCTCGTCGCCGAAGGCGTTCGACCCGACCAGGCGCAGCTCCTTGAAGTACCAGGGCGTCCACTCGAAGCGGGCCGGCGCGCTCACGCCGAGCTGCACGAGGGTGCCCCGCTCGCGGAGGATCCGCAGCGCCACCTCCACCGTCGACGGCGCGCCCACGGTGTCGTAGACCACGTCGACGGCTCCCGGCCAGGCCACCGGGAGCCCGTTCCAGGGCCGTCGCAGCGTGGCGCCCGACCACTCGGCGAGCTGTTCGAGGAGGGCGTCCTCGGGCCCGGCGTCGAACACCGTGGCACCCATGCGGCGCGCCACCTCGGCCTGCCCCGGCCAGCGGGCGACGGTGGCGACGTCGACGTCGGGGTGGAGCTGGGTGAGGATCGCCGTGGCGGTCGTGCCGAGCGCGCCGGCGCCGTGCACGACGACCCGGCTGCCCGGCGCGGGCGGGTTGCGGGTGATGGCGTGGAACGACACCGACCACGGGTCGGCGAGGACGGCGACCTCGTCGGGGATCCCGTCGGGCACCGGGAAGGCCATCGAGGTGTGCAGCGGCAACCGTTCGGCGAAACCCCCGGTGGCCTCCGCGGCGTTGCCGGTGTGGATGCCGGGCGACAGCCGGCCGACGTGGAAGTTCGCGCAGATCGAGAAGTCGCCCGCGGCGCACGCCGGGCACAGGGGCGTGACGCCCCGGGGGCGACAGCCCAGGTTCGGGTACAGCACCACCCGTTGGCCGACGTCGAGGTCGCGCACCGCGGGCCCGGTGGTCTCCACGGTGCCGACCACCTCGTGGCCGAGCACCTGGGGGAAGGAGATGAACGCCGTCATCGGGTTGTCGTCGGCGTCGTCGAAGTCCATCAGGATCTGCTTGGAGTCGGAGCCGCAGATCCCCGTGAGCCGGTTGCGCAGCACCAGCCAGTCGTCGGCCAGCACGGTCGGGTCGTCGAGGTCGACGAGGGCCATCGGCACGGTGGCGAGGTTGCGCAGCAGCCGTGGGGCGTCGTCGGGCAGCGCCTCGGGCCACGGCTCGGGGTCGGTGAGGAACTGGAGCGCTCGCATCAGGTCTCGCCTTCCGTGTCGGTCGGATCCTGTCGGGGCACCATCGCCGCGGCGCTGGCCAGGAAGGTGTCGATGTCGGCGGTCTTGAACTCGGCGACCGCCTTCAGGTCGGGCACGTAGGTCTCGAACCGGTCGCCCAGCAACGCGTCGCAGATCGCCTCGGCCACGGTCCCGGGCGGCTCGAAGGGCCCGTCGAACGCGGCCGGCTCGTTCCCGGGCTGGTCCCAGATCTCGGTGTCGATCGCTCCGGGGGTGACGAGGCGCACGGCGACCGGGGAGCCGGCGAGGTCCATCGCCATCGCCTCCGACCACCCCGAGAGGGCGAACTTCGACGCGCAGTACGCCGCCTCGTGGGGGATGCCGAGGCGGCCCCCCAGGCTCGACACGTTGAGGACCACACCGACGCCGCGGGCCCGCATGCGGGGCAGGACGGCGAGGGTCATGGCCACCGGCGAGAGGAAGTTGGTGCGCATCACCGCCTCGACGGTCTCTACGTCGAGGTCGGTGACGGCGCGCCGCATCGGTCGGGCGGCGTTGTTGACGAGGGCGTCGATGTGGCCGAACGCCTCCCAGGCCTCGACGGCCAGCGCGGCGGCGCGCTCGGGATCGGCGAGGTCGACGGTCCACGTGCGGTGGTCGCCACCGTGGCGGCGGCACTCGTCGGCCACGGCCTCGAGGCGGTCGCTGCGACGGGCGACGAGGCCCACGGTGGCGCCGTGGCGGGCCAGCGTCGGCGCCAGGGCGGCGCCGATCCCGGAGGACGCACCGGTCACCAGGACGCGTGCGCCGGCGAGCGTCGTCAGCGCGGTCATGGCTGCGGATCGCCCACTGCGGCCCCCTGCTCCCCGGAGTCGTCGGGACAGACGCTACATTCCGACCCTGACGTGGGTGTCAGAATCCCGAGTCGCGGGCGCCGGGCCCGGAGGGTCGGGCGCTGCACCGGACGGGGCACGGGGTGACCACGAGGGGGCCGACGGGGGTGCGATGGCGACCGAGGTGACCGTGGGGATCGACATCGGCACCACGTCGGTGAAGGCCATGGCCGTCGACGCCGAGGGCACCGTGGTGGCCCGGACCCGGGTGCCCCACCCCCTGTCCGCCTCCCGTGCCGGCGAGCTGGCCCACGACGCGGCGCTCGTCTGGTGCGACGGCGTGCGCCGGGCGCTCGACGAACTGGTCGCCGAGGTGGGGGCCCGGCGCATCGCCGGCGTGGACGTCGCGGCCATGGTCCCGTCGCTGTGCGCCGTCGACGACCACGGCCGCCCCGTCTCGCCCGGCTACCTCTACGGCGACGACCACGGCCTCGCTCCCGACGGCTCGCCCGACCTCGGCGAGATGGGGAGCTTCCTCTCGTGGCTGGTGGCCCGTCACCCCGACGCCGCCGGGTACTGGCCGGCCCAGGCCGTGGCCAACGCCGCCCTCGGCGGGGAGGGGGTGATCGACGGCGCGACGGCGTACACCGCGCTGCCGCTGTTCGACGGGACCGGCTGGAGCGCGGAGGTGGCAGCGGCCGCCGGGCTCGACGACGTCGCCCGGCTGGCCCGCATCGCCGGAGGGTCCGGCCCGGTCGGCGCGGTCGCCGCCGCGGGCGGGGCGGCGCTCGGAGCGGGCACGATCGACGCCTTCGCCGAGCAGCTGGTGGCGGGCGCCGACCGCGACGGGGACGTGTTGGTGATCTTGGGCACGACCCTGATCGTGTGGATCCTCACCGACGGGTGGCCCGAGGTCGAGGGACTGTGGACCACGCCCTACACCGTGCCCGGGCTCTCCGTGGTGGGTGGTCCGTCGAACGCCGGCGGGTTCTTCGTGAACTGGGTGGCCGAGACGGTGGGTGCCGACCCGTACGCCCCGTCGGCACCGGCGGGTGATCCCCGCCGCGTGCCGGTCTGGTTGCCCTACATCCGCGGGGAGCGGGTGCCGTACCACGACCGTGCGCGGCGGGCGTCCCTGCACGACGTCGAGGTGGGCCTCGGGCCCGACTCGCTCACCAGGGCCGCCCACGAGGCCTCGTCGTTCGTGGTCCGCCACCTCATCGACCGGTCGGGTCTCGACCCGACCCGGGTCGTCGCCACCGGCGGAGGGGTCCGCAACCCGGCATGGCTCCAGGCGTTGGCCGACGGCACCCGCCTCCCCGTCGACGTGGTGGCGGTGCCCGAGGGCGGCGCGCTCGGCGCGGCGTGGTTGGCCCGCCAGGCCGCCGGTCTCGAACGGCCCGGTGCGTCCGCGGCGGGCTGGGTGCGTCACACCGGCCGGTACGAGCCCGACGTGGCATGGGTCGAACCGGTGGAGCAGCGGTACCGCCGGTTCAGGGAGCTCTCGGGATGACCCGGGTGGTCGCGAGCTGATGGGCATCGGGGTCTGGGATCACCACCTCGACCTGGCGTCCACCGTCCGGCGGTGGAGCGAGGCCCGGGGCCTGCGCGCCGAGGCGCGCCGGGTTCTCGAGTTCGGCGCCGACGAGGTCCCCCCCTTCTGGGTCGAGATGGCCGGGCTCGGATGGCTCGGCCTCGCGGTCGGCGAGGACCACGGCGGGCAGGGCGGCGGGCTCGTCGAGGCGGCCGTCGCCATGGAGGCCCTCGGGGAGTCGTGCGCGCCCGGGCCCATCCTTCCCACAGCGATCGTCGCCGCCGCCCTCGACCGCGGCGGCGGGGATCCCGACACGATCCGTTCCCTCGTCGAGGGCCGCCGCACCGGCGGCTTCGCGGCGAGCAGCGATCTGCGCCTCGTCACCCGGGACGGGGCGTCGAGGGTGGAGGGGACGTGTCGGGCGGTGTGGGGCGGGGCGACCGCCGACGTGGTGCTGCTCCCGGTGGGCGGGCCCGGGTCGGCGTCGACCGGACCCGACCCGGCGACCGCCGGGGTCGCCTGGGTGGTGGTGGACGCCGAGGACCTCACCGTCGAGCCGGTCACCAGCTTCGATCCCACCGCCCGGGTCGCCCACGTGACCGTGGACGCGCCGCTGCCCCCGGACCGGGTGCTGCGGCCACCGCGGCCCGACGCGCCGATCCGCCTCGCCGAGATCCTCGCCGGGGCGATGGCGGTCGGTGTGGCGGGCTGGTGCGTCGACACCGCCGCCGAGTACGCCACGGTGCGGGTGCAGTTCGGCCGCCCGATCGGACAGTTCCAGGCCGTCAAGCACCGCTGCGCCGACATGCGCGTCGCCCTGGAGGCGGCGCGGGCCGCGGTGTGGGACGCCGCAGGGGTCTTCGACGACGCTGACGAGCCGGGCTGGGACGTCGCCCAGGGCGCCGCCGCGGCGCTGGCCCTCGAGGCCGGGTTCCGCTGCGCGGAGGATTGCATCCAGGTCCTCGGCGGGATCGGCTACACGTGGGAGCACGACGCCCACCTGTACCTGAAGCGGGCCACCGCGCTGCGGGCGCTGCTGCCGCCCGTCCACGACGCCCGGATCCGGGTGGCGACCGCTGTGGCGGACGGGCAGCGCCGGTCGTTGGCCATCGATCTCCCCGACGAGGCCGAACCGGTCCGGATCCGGACCCGGGCCTTCGTCGAGGAGCTGCGCCGCCACCCCACCTCCGAGTGGCGGGCACGGCTCGCCGACGCCGGGTACCTGGCGCCGCACTGGCCGGCGCCGTGGGGGATGGACGCCGGTCCGGTCGAGCAGCTGGCCATCGACGCCGAGCTGGCCGCCGCCGGGGTGCGCCGCGCCCACCTCCAGATCGCCGGATGGGTGCTGCCCACCATCATCGGCCACGGCGACGCCGCCCAACAGGAGCGCTTCGTCGGGCCGTCGTTGCGGGGCGAGCTCACCTGGTGCCAGATGTTCTCCGAGCCGGGGGCGGGCAGCGACCTCGCGGCGCTCACCACCCGCGCCGAGCGGGTCGACGGCGGGTGGTCGATCACCGGGGAGAAGGTGTGGACGTCGATGGCCCAGTTCGCCGACTGGGGGATCTGCCTGGCCCGCACCGACCCTGCTGCCCCTCGGCACGAGGGCATCGGGTGCTTCCTCGTCGACATGCGCACCCCGGGCATCGAGGTGCGTCCGCTGCGTGAGCTCACCGGCACGGCCATGTTCAACGAGGTCTCCCTCGTCGACGTGGTCGTTCCCGACGACTGCCTGGTGGGTGGGCCCGGCGACGGGTGGTCGTGCGCCCGCACCACCCTCGCCAACGAGCGGGTCTCGATGGCGTCGGGGTCGTCGTTCGGTCCGGGGGTCGAGTCCCTGTTCGCCCTCGCCGCCGACCGGGGAGCCCTCGGCGACCGCATCGTGCTCGACCGGCTCGGTGCGCTGGTGGTCGAGGCCCATGCCGTCGCCATGCTCGGCGTGCGGGCCACCCAGCGGGCCATCGCCGGTGGTGGCGTCGGCCCGGAGGCCAGCGTCCGCAAGCTGCTCGGCGTCGAGCACGAGCAGCGGGTGCAGGAAGCCGGGCTCGACCTGCTCGGCGCCGACGTCGCGGCGGCCGACGGGGAGAGCGCGGTGTGGACCGGTGGTTTCCTGGGCAACCGTGCGCTGTCGATCGCCGGGGGGACCAGCGAGATCCAGCGCAACGTGATCGCCGAACGGCTGCTCGGGCTGCCCAAGGATCCCTGAGGTCGACCGACCGTCGCGGCCCCGACCTCGTGGCCGCCGGGCCCGGCGCCCACTAGCGTCCGGTCTCGTCAGCGGACCGCCCCTTCGAGCGAGGACCACGATGGACAAGGCCACCCTCCGGATGATGAACGACGCCGAGCGCGAGCTCCTGCGTCGCGTCGACCCGAAGAAGCTCAAGTCGCTCGGCGAGGACGAGCTCATCGACCTGCACACCCGGGTGCGCCGGGCCCGCACCAAGTACTCGAAGCTCCACCGGCGCCGGGCCAGCGCGCAGGTGGCGTCGGATCGGAACCGCTCCCGGGCGACGAAGGCCCACGCCCGCACCGCCGTGAAGGCCGAGGTGTTCGAGGACGCACTGGCCGACGTCAGTCGGGCGCTCGCCGCCGTCGCTCGCGACGCGGCCGAGGAGCTGCGGGCCGAGCGGCTCGAGAGGGCCCGTGCGGCGAAGGCCGGTTCCCGGACCACTGCCAAGGGCTCGGCGAAGGGGAAGGGGTCCACCCGCTCGACCGGATCGGCGAAGGCGAAGAAGCAGCAGCGCACGCCGATCTCGAAGCGCACCTCGGCATCCAGCCGGGCCGGCACTCGTCGGGCCCAGGCCAAGAAGGCCAAGCGATGAGCGACGCCGCGGCGCCCGCCAACCCCGTCCCGGGTGACGGGTCACGCTCCTGGGGGCCCCTCGAGGGCCTGGCCGGCACCTGGGAGGGCGACGGCGGGCTCGACTCGTCGTGGTCCCACGTCCGTCAGGAGGTGCTGGCCACCCCGTACCGGGAGCGGGTGACCTTCGTGCCGTTCGGACCGGTCGTCAACGGTCGCCAGAGCGTCTACGGACTCGACTACCGGTCGTCGATGTGGCGGGGCGACGAGACCGACCCGTTCCACACGGAGGTCGGCTACTGGCTGTGGGACGCCGCCTCCGGCGAGGTGATGCGCTGCTTCGTCGTCCCGCGTGGCATCACCGTGTTCGGCTCGGGCACGACCACGATCGACGCGACGTCCTTCACCCTGTCGGCCGAGCTGGGCGATCCTCGTCGCGGCATCGGGGAGAGCAGGTACCTCTCGGAGAACGCGTCGACGCTCAGCTGGTCCGCCGAGATCACCTCGGGCGAGGGCACGTGGTCCTACCGGGAGACGACCATGCTGCGCATGAAGGAGTTCACCGAACCCTTCGCCCACACCGACCACAACACGCTGCACCGCGTCGCCTGACCCTCGCCATCCGGCGGACGAAACCCTCGCCCACACGGCGAACTGTTGAGTCCTGAGCTCGGAAATCCGAGCTCAGGACTCAACAGTTCGGTCCTGAAACGGAGTCCCGATGTCGACACCCAGTACCCGATGGACGATCGCCGGCGCCCTCGCCGGTTCCGCCGCCGCCCTCCTCGCCGCCGCCGCTCCGGCGTCGGCCCACACCGGCGCCGCCGCCGGAGGGCTCGGTGACGGGCTCCTCCACCCCCTCCTCGGACCCGACCACCTGCTTGCCATGCTCGCGGTGGGTGTCGTCGCTGCGCTCGTCGCCAGCCGACGCGTCGCCTGGCTCGTCCCCGCCGCCTTCGTGGCCGGGATGGTGGTCGGCGGGGCGGCCGGCCTCGCCGGGATCACGTTCCCCGGCCTCGAGTTGGCGGTCGCCGGCACCCTCGTCGTGTTGGGCCTGCTCGTCACCGGTCGGGTGCAGGTGGCCGAGTCATGGGTTCCCGCGGTGGCGCTGCTGTTCGGCACTGCCCACGGTCTCGCTCACGGCGGGGAGCTGCCCAGCACTGCGGCCCCGCTGGCCTACATGGTCGGGTTCGTCGTCGCCACCGTCGGCCTGCACGTCGCCGGAGTGGCCGGCGGGACCGCCCTGCGGGCTCGCCCGGGTGCGCGCGCGGCGATCGGCAGCGGGTTGGCGGTGACCGGCGTCGGCCTGGTCCTGCTCGCCTGATCGATCCGGCCGCTCGCGGCTCTCCCGGCGGGTGCTCGGTGCGACACTGGGCGCGTGGAATCCGTCAGCCGCCGCCGCCTGCTCGGATGGGCGGGCGCGGGTGCCGCCGCCGCCGGTGGGCTGGCGGTCGTCGGCGCGATGGCACCGGCCGGCACCGCCGGCGGTTCCACCGCGGAGGAGTCGGCCCCCGACGACGGCGGGCTGATCGCCTTCCACGGCCGACACCAGGCCGGGGTGGCCACGCCTGCGCAGGCGCACGTCGTCGTGGTCGGCCTGGAGGTCCGGGGAGGCCCGGCGGAGCTGCGCACCCTGCTCGATCGCTGGAGCGCTGCTGCCGCCCGGCTCGCCGCCGGCGGGCAGGTGGGGGAGCGGTCGCCCAGCTCCCGACTGCCCCCCGTCGACTCGGGTGAGGCCGACGACCGCCCGACGGCGCGCCTCACCATCACGGTGGGTGCCACCGCCTGGCTGTTCGGCGACGGTGGATCCGACCGCTTCGGGCTCGCCGGGCGCCGTCCCGTCGCGCTGGTGTTGCCCCCCTTCGACGGCGACCAGCTCGACCCGGCGAGGTCCGGCGCGGACCTGTGTCTGCAGGTCGGCGCCGACGACCTCCAGGTGGCGCTGCACGCCGTGCGCAACCTCGTGCGGGTGGCCGAGGGCGCAGCGGTGGTGCAGTGGTCCCACACCGGGTTCGGACCCCCGGCCGGCGACCGGGTCGGGTCCGGCGGAGGCCGCTCCACGCACCGCAACCTGCTGGGCTTCCGGGAGGGCACGTCGAACCTGCCGGCGGACTCGACGGCGTTCGCCGACGCCGTCTGGGTCCGCGACGGCGACGAGCCCGAATGGATGGTCGACGGCACCTACCTCGTGCTGCGCCACGTGCTCCTCGACCTCGACGCCTGGGAGGAGCTCAACCTCCTCGACCGCGAGCGGGTCATCGGTCGTCACCGCCGATCGGGAGCCCCGATCAGCGAACGCGACGAGGCCGCCCCGCTCGACCTCGACGCCGAGGGCCCCGACGGCCGCCCGGTGACCGACCCCCGCTCGCACGTGGCCGTCGCCCACCGCGCCTCGGCCGGACGGCCGCTGCACCGGCGCAGCTACAACCTCGCCGCCGGGGTCCCGCAGGCCGAGAACCCCGGCGGCCTGCTGTTCCTGGCCTTCTGCCGTGACCCGCTCACCCAGTTCGTGCCGCTCCAACGCGAGCTCGCCGCCCACGACCTGCTCGGCACCTACACCCGCACGGTGGCCTCCGAGGTGATCGCCGTGCTGCCCGGCCTCGCCGAGGGCGCGTCGTGGGCCGAGGCGCTCCTCGACCGCTGACCCCCGGGCCCCGGACCGACCGTCCGAGTCGGTCAGGTTCTGTGACAGTGTCAGCCCATCAGCCCGCGACCCCCACTGGAGCGAACGTGCCCCCCATCCCCGTCGACGAGTACCCCCTCCACCAGGCGCCCTTCTCCCTGGCCCACCCGGCGACCAGCGACCGCAACTTCTACGACCGCTGCTACATCAACGCCCACGACCGCAGCGGTGAGGTGTTCCTCATCACTGGTCTCGGCGTCTACCCGAACCTCGGGGTGATCGACGCCTTCGCCTGTGTCCGGCGCGGCAACCGGCAGCACGTGGTGCGCACGGCCGACGCCCTCGGCGACGACCGGATGGACCAGTCGGTCGGCCCCTACCGGATCGAGGTCGTCAAGCCCCTCGAGGAGCTCCGCGTCGTCTGCGACGCCGACGACCACGGCCTCTCGATGGATCTGCACTGGCGGGGCTCGTACCCCGCCGTCGACGAGTCCCCCCACCTCATGCGCGTCGGCGGCAAGGTGATCCTCGACGCCCAGCGCTTCGCCCAGGTCGGCACCTGGGAGGGGGTGCTCCGGGTGGCCGGTGAGGAGTTCACGGTGACGCCGGACCAGTGGGTGGGCACTCGCGACCGCTCGTGGGGCATCCGTCCCGTGGGCGAGCCCGAGCCGCCCGGGCGTGCCGCCGCCGAGCCCGACCCCACCTACGGGTTCTGGTGGCTCTACTGCCCGCTGCGGATGGAGGACCACGCGCTGGTGTTCATCGCCCAGGAGACCGCCGACGGGCACCGGTTCCTCAACGACGCCCTGCGGGTGTGGCCCGAGGCGTCCGGCAAGGGCGTCGAGACGCTCGGCTACCCCCGCTACGACATCCACTACCGGTCGGGCACGCGCATCCCGACCGGGGCCACCATCACCGCCACCGAGCCCGACGGCACCCCGCTGGTCGTCGAGATCGAGAGCAAGGGCTATGTGGCCCTCGCCGCCGGGTGCGGCTACGGGGCCGATCCCCAGTGGACCCACGGCCAGTGGCGCGGCCGGGGATGGGTCGAGGGGGCCGTCTACGACCTCGACGACCCGGCCAACGCCGCTGCCGTGGGGTTCGGGATGCTCGACCACGTCGGCATCGCCCGCTGCAACGGGCAGGTCGGCGCGGGCCTGTTCGAGCACTCCACGATCGGCCGCCACGACGCGTCGGGCTTCACCGACTTCATGAGCGTCGCCCCTTGACGACGGCGTCGCCCTGAGGGTCGGGTCCGTGTCGTCGTCGCCGGTCGGGCCGGCGGGGCCCGGCCGTCAGGACAGCTCGACGAGCTCGAGCATGTCGGGGCTGAAGTAGTCGAGCTGTCCCTCGGGCATGAGCAGCGTCCGGTCGGGGTCGAGGGCCCGGACGAACTCGACGTCGTGGCTCACCACGACCATCGTCCCCGGCCACCGGGCCAGGGCCGCCCCGATCGCCTCCCGCGACATCGGGTCGAGGTTGTTGGTGGGCTCGTCGAGCAGCAACAGGTTGTGCCGGCCGGCCACGAGCTGGGCGAGCGCCAGCTTGGTCTTCTCGCCGCCCGAGAGGGTGCCGGCGTCCTGGAAGGCCTTGTCGCCCGAGAGGCCGAACATGCCCATGAGGCCGCGCAGCGCCTCGTCGCCCAGCCCGGCCTGGTCGCGCATGTGGTCGAGCAGGCTGCGTCCCGGGGTGATGCCCTCGTGCTCCTGGGCGTAGTAGCCGGGATCGACGCGCAGGCCCAGCTCGACCTCGCCCATGTCCGCTTCGAGCTCGCCGGCCAGGACCTTGAGCAGCGTCGTCTTCCCGGCGCCGTTCAGGCCCATGATGAGGAGCCGCTCGCCCCGGCCGACGTCGAAGCTGACGTCGGTGACGACGTCGACGGTCCCGAAGCCCTTCCACAGGCCCCGGGCGGTCAGCGTCGTGCGCCCGGTCGACGGGGGCTCCGGGAACCGCAGGTCGAGCGAGCGCCGGGCCGACGGCCCGTCGACCCGTTCGGCCTCGAGGCGCCCGACGCGCCGGTCGAGGGTCTTGGCCACCCGGGCTCGCTTGGCGGTCTGGCCGCGCATCGAGTCGGCCTGTCGGGAGAGGCGTTCGATCTCGCTGCGCTGCTGCTCGGCGACCTTGGCCAGGCGCTCCTCGTCGCGGGCCCGGGCCCGCAGGTACTGGCTGTAGGTGCCCTTGTACTCGACGAGCTCGCCGACGGCGTCGTCCTCCTCCCGATCGAGGTGGAGGACCCGGGTGATGGCCTCGTCGAGCAGGTCGAGGTCGTGGGAGACGACGATCAGGGCGCCCCGGTAGCCGCGCAGGAAGCGCAGGAGCCAGTCGCGGGCGTCGGCGTCGAGGTGGTTGGTGGGCTCGTCGAGGAGGAGCAGGTCGCTGCCGGCGAAGAGGATGCGGGCCAGCTCGAGGCGCCGTCGCTCGCCGCCCGAGAGCGCCCCGATCGCCAGGTCGAGCCGGTCGGGGGCCAGGCCCAGCCCGTCGACGAGGCGGTGGACCTCGGCCTCGGCGGCGTAGCCCCCGGCGTTCTCGAAGCGCTCCTGGGCGTCGGAGAACCGGGCGATGTTCCGATCGCTGGCGTCCTCCTCGAGGGCCAGGCGCAGCTTCTCGAGCTGGTTGGCGGCGTCGTCGAGCCCCCGACCGGAGAGCACGTGGGCCAGGCCCCGGGTGTCGTCGGGGACCGCCTCCTGGCGGGGGTCCTGGGAGAGGTACCCGGTGGCGCCGTCCCGACGGATCGTGCCGGCCTTCGCGGTCCTCGCCCCGCCGAGGGTGGTGAACAGCGTGGTCTTGCCGGCGCCGTTGCGGCCCACCAGCCCGACCTTGTCGCCGGGGCGGACCTGGAAGGTGGCGCCGTCGAGGATGGTCGCTCCACCGATCTCCACCACGAGGTCCCTGACGACGAGCACCTCACCAGTCAATCAGGCGCCTCTCCGGTCGACGCGCCGTCGGGGGGCGGGGCCCGGACACCGCGACCTCACTCTCCGTGGGCAGACGTGGGCCGTCCGTGCCGATTTGGTCAAGTCCGGGCCTGCTCCCGCCGAAGAAGCGGGGTGAGCGGTCTGACGACCGCACAGCACGCCACGCCCGAGCGCCAGGAGACGCGATGGGATCGACTGCGGAGGTGACGTCGGGGGTCCCCTCGGCGCGCCTGGCCGCAGGCGTGGGCGTGGTCGGCGTCGTCTGGGCCCTCCTGCACGCCGTCGGGTGGCTCGACCCCGAGGCCCAGTTCACGTTCGCGGTGTTCGCGGTGGTGGCCACCGCCGCCACCGTGTACGGCGTGCGCGCCCACCGTCCTGAGCCGCGGTGGCCGTGGATCGCCGTGCTCGGCGCCTTCGCCCTCTTCCTCGTCGGGGGGCTGCTGCGGATCCTCCTCGACACCCTGGGCGACCTCTCCGCCCAGCGCTCCCTCGTCCCCGATCTCATCATCCTTCCCGGCTACGCCATCATCGCCGTGGCCCTCGCCGGGTTGGCCCGGGCCGGTCGACGCGGCCGCACGGGCGACCTCGACGCCGTGCTCGACGCCGTCGTCGCCGCGCTGGCGGTGCTCGCCCTGGCCTGGGTGCTCCTGGTCATCCCCGCCTTCGCGCAGGCCGACGCCCCTCTCGGCCTGCGCGTCCTCCTGGCCGCCTATCCCGCTGCCTCGGTGTTCGTCGTCGCCATGGGGGCCCGCATGGCGTTCTCGGCGGCACGGCGCCCGCCCCTGGCGTTCCGCCTGGTCCTGGTGGCGTCGTCCGCGCTGCTCGTCGGCGACGTCGTCTACATGCTGGTCGACACCCGGATGGTCGAGCTGCCCAGCCACGTCACCGACGTCGCCTACGTCCTCGCCTTCGTCGCCTTCTCCGCAGCGGTGCTGCACCCGTCGGTGCGCAAGGTGGGGGCGGTCATCCCCTCCGACGAGGTCGCACCACGCCGGGCGAGGCTCTTCTTCGTGGCCGCAGCGTTGTCGGTTCCCGCCGTGGTGCTGTTGGTGCCGTCGTCGGCCTCCGACGGAGGTGAGCGCACGATCCTGGCGTGCATCACCCTGGCGCTGACCGTCACGGCGTCGTTCCGTCTCTTCCGGGCCCTCCACCAGCACGCCACGTCCCAGGACCGCATCGCGTACCAGGCCACCCACGACAGCCTCACCGGGCTCCCCAACCGGGTGTTCCTCGAGGAGCACCTCGGTCGCCTGCTCGACCCCACCCGCGGGGACGGCCACGACGTCGCCGTGATCCTGCTCGACCTGGACCGCTTCAAGCTGGTCAACGACACGATGGGCCACCCGACGGGCGACGAGCTCCTCGTCGCGGTGGCCGAACGGCTCCACCGCAATGCCCGGGCTGCCGACGTCGTCGGGCGCATCGGGGGCGACGAGTTCGTCGTCGTCGCTGCCGACCTCGACGCGACGCGGGCCCACGAGCTCGCCGAAGGCCTGCGACTGGCCCTGCACACCCCGTTCTCCGTCAGGGAGGCCGAGGTCACGGTGGCGGCCAGCTTCGGGCTGTCGCTGCACTCCGCCGCGGGGGTGTCGGTCCACGCCGAGGGGCTGCTGCGCGACGCCGACACCGCGATGTACCAGGCCAAGAGCCAGGGCGGCGACGTCGTCGTCACCTTCGATGCCTCGATGCGCGAGCAGGTGGCCTCCCGTCTGCTGCTCGAGCGTGAGCTCCGCCTCGCCCTCGGCCGCGGCGAGCTGGCGGTGCACTACCAGCCCAAGCTGCGCCTGAGCGACCGCCGGGTGGTGGGCATGGAGGCGCTGCTGCGCTGGGAGCACCCGACGCTCGGGTCGGTGAGCCCGGCGAAGTTCATCCCGATCGCCGAGGACACCGGGATGATCGTGGAGATCGGGGCGTGGGTCGTCGACCAGGCGTGCGCCGACCTCCGGCGCTTGCACGACCTGATGGCCCGCCCCGAGATGATGAGCGTCTCGGTCAACCTCTCGGTGCGCCAGCTGCGCGACGATTCGATGATCGACCACGTGGCGCGGGCCCTGCTCCGCCACCGGGTGCCGGCGTCGTCGCTGTGCCTCGAGCTGACCGAGTCGATGCTCATGAGCGACGTGGACTCCATCTCCGGTCAGCTCGCCGCGCTGCGTTCGTGCGGGGTGAAGATCTCGATCGACGACTTCGGGACCGGCTACTCGTCGCTCGCCTACCTGCGTCGCCTGCCCGTCGACGAGGTGAAGATCGACCGCACCTTCGTGGCGTCACTCGACCGTGAGGGACCGGGGGCGAGCATGGTCGCCGCGGTCGTGGCCATCGCCGACTCCCTCGAGATCGCCACCGTCGCCGAGGGCGTCGAGACCGAGGCCGAGGCGGAGCAGCTCGCCGAGCTCGGGTGCGGGCAGGCGCAGGGCTACCTGTTCTCGCCGGCGGTCCCGTCGAGTGGGCTCGTGGAGGTCGTGCGGCGGATCGGCTCGGCGTCCGGTCCCCGCCTCCGCTCGGTCTCGTCCTGACCGGCCTCTCGACCGGTCCGTCCCGGGTCGGGCCGGTTCGGGCCGGCCTTGCCGGGTGAGTCGTCCGGTCAGCCCGTGGCTCGTAGGCGCCGCGGTTCCCCGGTCGTGAGGATCGCGGCGTCGAGGCCTTCGTGGGCGCTGCGGGCGTAGTCGGGCGTCGACACCGCCGCCTCGAGGCCCCGGCCCTCGAACAGGATCTCGTACATGGCCGGATCGGTGATGGCCAGCCGGGGTTGGTAGTCGTCGGCGTCGAGGAAGACCGGCAGGCTCGACGGGGAGTCGAGGTAGCGGCGCGGCTCGAGGCCCCGGAACGGCTGGAACGGACGGGAGATCATCTTCTGGATGAGGTCGAGCACGACGAGGTCGAGCACGGCCACGACCCACTTGATCCCGTTCTGCGTGCCGAGCACGGCGAGGCCCTGGTAGAGCGACAGGGTGATGAGCCCGTTGGTCGACGACCCCCGGTAGTCGGGCATGGCCGCGAGGGTGGCGATGTCCCACAGCAGGGTGCGGTCGATCTCGGGGCGGGTGCGGGCGATGACGTCGTCGGGGCGCTCGTCCCATGCCTTCTCGATGTCGTCGAGGGACTTGATCGGGCCGTGCGGGAGCAGGATGCGCAGGACCCCGGCGGGGCGCCGGAGGCGGTGGTCGAGCACGACGAGGAACAGCGAGTTGTCGTCATAGGGCCGGTACTCGGCCTCGAGGAGCTCGGGGCTGTTGTCGAAGAACTCCTCGAACACCGCGACCTCGACCGAGCGGCCGAGGTCGGCGGCGGGGTCGTTGCCGGGGATGACGTAGAGACCGAAGGGCGTGGCCCCGCGTCCGGCCGACGTGATCACGTCGTCGGCCAGCTCGCGGAGGTCGGCCATCAGAAGGCCTTCGCCACGCAGGCCGACGTGTCGAAGAAGTCCGCCGTGAAGTCGAGGGCGTCGAGGGCGTTGAACGCCTTGCAGGTGTAGATGTCGACGCTGAAGAAGCGCAGGGGCTGCTCCCACGCGTAGAAGTGGGCGCCGGAGGTCTCCCAGTGGATCCATCCCGCCCAGCCGTAGGCGTCGGACCGGTGGGTGGTCGGCTCCAGCAGGGTGGTCATCTCGAGCACGTCGGACAGCTCGGTGAGGTAGGTCGAGACCATCTCGGCGGTGATGGCGTGATCGACGCGGCCCTCGATGACGAGGCGCTGCCGGTGGATCATCGGCGCGAGGTCGGGGAGCTCGGCCGGCTCGAGGATGAGCTGGGGTGAGGTGATGTCGATCACGCAGGGGTCCTCAACGTCGGGTGGGGGCGCGAACGGCTCCCGAGGTCTCCGCCCGCCCGGAAGTATTCCGTCTCGGCGGCCGAAAGGGAAGGACGGTCGTCCGCATTCTCGCCGTCGCCGCCGGATTTCCCGGCCACACCCACTTCATGTGGTCTCCTCGCCACTCGGAGCGCGTGGCATCCGACCGTCGGGGCCGGATGCCCTGTTCTGTTGCGTGGTCAGCTCGCCTGGGCGAGCTGACCACGCAACAGTTCGCGGGTGCCCCACCGCCCGGGTCCACCGACTGCAGGTCAGCCGGTGGACCGGGCTGCCCGGGCGACTGCACGTCAGCCGGTGAAGCGGGCCGATGCGGTCACGGGTTGGGCCGCGGCGCCGGCGCCCAGCGTCTCGGGTCCGGGCGTCGGCGGTGGGGCCGGCTCGTCGTCGGGTGGTGCCGGCGGCTCCTCGACGAGGAGCACGGTGTGGGTGCACCCGCCGTGCCCGCCCTCCCCGTGCCCGCCCTCCTCGGCGGCAGCGGTCGAGACCTCGCCCTCGTGCCCGCCCTCGTGCCCGCCCTCGTCCCCGCCGCGAGGGCAGGTGTCGCGACCGAGGAAGGTCCCGATCGTGGCGGGGTCGACCGCCCAACCGGTCGGGGCGCCCTCGACGGCGACGGTGTACTCGGCCCGGGGGTTACCGGGCAGGACCAGCCCGGGCTTCCCGCCACCGTGACCCGGGTTGTCGTACTCACAGGTCAGGAGGCCGCTCCCGGGGGCGTAGGTGCAGCGGGCGGTCCCCCTCGGTCCCATGCTCACCGAGGCGTCGAGCCCGAACGCCGCCTCCCACCCGGGAGGCAGGCCGACGGGTGGCGCGGGGAGGACGGTCCCGTCCGCCGCCTGCCACGCCACCGCGAACACGAGGCGTGACGGCGAGCCCGTCTGGGCTGCTCCGCAGCCGAGCCAGACCGTCGCCTCGCCGGCGGTGACGCCGTTGATGGCGACCCGGACCCGGAGGTGGTAGCCGTTGGGCTTCGGTTCGTAGGGCTCGACCAGGGCGGTCATGTCGTAGGCGCGGTCCCAGGTCGTCGCCGTCGTGGTCGCCGTGTCGTCGACCAGCGTGGCGTCGGTCCCTTCCGGCACCGTCGGTCCCATGGCGTCGACCGTCACCGCGATCTCGGTGGCGGGGTCGGCATCCAGCTCGAGTCCGGCGACGTCGACGGAGAGGACGCAGCCGCTGAGCTTGCCGCCTTCCCCGCCCATCGGTCGGCCGTTCAGCGAGATCGAGACGCCCGGGGGTGGGACCGGCTCGGCCTGCGCGCCGAGCGTCGAGCCCAGCGCCGACACGACCAGCAGCACCGCCCCGACGACGGCGATGACCGCCCGTCGGTGGGGGTGGGAGAGCCGTTCGGCCCGGAGGGGGTTTCGTGGATCAGACATCGTGTGCTCCTGTCAGGGAGTCGTCGTGGACGGGGAAGGG